>JBCBDZ010000063.1:0-15470 GCA_038529225.1 Pseudomonadota bacterium
CAAACACCATTGTCTGCAAGGTCTCTGACGGAATGGGGCCAAAGACGTCCTGTGCCTCGCGTCCGATCTCGTCAGACAGGTCAAGCGGTGCGCCTTGGGTGCCGATGGCCAGCAACACCTGCCGTGTGGCGCGCGCGGGGCCTGAACGGGCCACAGGGGCCTCGAACACCGGGGTGGTGCCCTCTATGGTCACGAAGGGGGCAAGGTCCTGTACGACGCCGTTGTCGTCGACCAGCAACAGGGTCACGAACAACCCGCCAGCCCCGAGAATGCGTCCGGTCAGAAAGTCACCGCTGAGCAGGTTGGTCACGTCCAGTGACAGCCCGATGCGGTTGGCCGGGTAGCTTTCGCTTTGGCGCAGCGCATCCAGTGTTGCGCATTGGCGCGGATCAAGCAGTTCACGGGTCTGGACAGGCGCAAAATCCAGTTCTGCAAGGATTTGTTCGGCTTGGGCGTCCAGCACGGCTTCGTCCGCGCCGATCATGGCAAGGCCGGCCAGAGCGTCGCTACCCGCACGGCGGGGCAGGGCGAGCGTGCACTGTGCCTGCGGGGTGGCGCGGATGCGACGCAGAAGCTGGCCGATGGCCACGTCAGAGGCTGTCGGATTGGCCAGGGGCGTGCGGGCAGATGCCGCGGGTGCGGCAGGTTCTTCCGCGACGTCCGGCTCAGGTTCCGCCGTCGGCTCTGGCTCCGGCTCTGCTGTTGGTTCCGGTTCCGGTTCGGGTTCCGCAACCGGCTCGGGTTCTGGTTCTGGCGCCGGCTCGGGTTCAAGAGCCGCCACTTCGGGTGCGGCGGGCACCTCTTCGGGGTCTTCCTGAGGCAGCACGATGGGCGCGGCTTCTTCTTCCGCGACCTCGGGCAGGATGGTCGGTTCTGGTTCGCCAGTTTCTTCGGGCACGAGTGCGGCGAACTCTTCTTCGAGCGGGATCACGTCATCCGGGGGCAGGACGGCACTGCCGCCTTCGGCCAGCGGGTTCACCACGCCGTCATCAATGGCAAGCAGATCGTCTATCACGGGCGCCGTCGGTTCAGGCGCAAGCGGGGTTGGTTCCGGAGTTTCCGCGATCTCTGGCTCTGGTTCAGGCAGGGGTTCAGGCTCTAACACTGCCGGTTCGGCCACTTCGGGGGCGACTGGCTCGGGTTCGATCACTTCGGGCTCTGTGACCTCGGGTTCCACTGGTTCCGGCTCGATTACCTCGGCCTCAACCACTTCAGGCTCTGGTTCTGGCAGCGGCTCAGGCTCGATCACTTCGGGTTCTGTCACTTCCGGTTCGACCGGTTCGGGTTCGATCACCTCAGGCTCGGTCACCTCCGGTTCCAGCGGCTCTGGTGCGACGGTTTCGGGCTCTGCAAGTTCCGGTTCCGGTTCGATGACCTCCTCATCGGGCACCAGCACCTCCTCTTCGGGGGCGAGCAGGTCCTGATCATCCGGTGACAGGGCGGCCAGATCGTCCGGGGTTTCGGCCTCGAGCGCGTCGGGTTCTGTGACCTCGGCATCTTCGGGTACGAGGTTGGTGTCATCCACCGGTTCCAGTTCCTCGACAAAGGCGGCGTCGAGGATTTCGAGGCTGACGGTGATTTCGGGTGTGTCTGGTTCCGGCGGAGTGGGCACCAGCACCACGTAGCCCGAAAAAAGGACAAAGGACACAATGCCCACGTGCCCCACGAAGGATGCAATGAACGACCCATACCACGGCACCGCGCGGGGGGCTCCGTGCGGCAGAAAGCTCATTCGTCGCCCTCGACCACGTTGCCGTGCAAGGTCACCAGTTTGACGCTGACGGCCACGAGTTCCTCGGCGGCGAGCAGGTCCAGCAGGACACCTGCCCCCAGTTCCCGGTCAGCCAGCACGTGCAGGGTCGGGAAGTCGATCAGCGCCTCGGCCAGCATCCCCGGTTCCAGCGGAATGCCGTCCAGTGTCATGACCGCATCCGAGTCCACGGTCAGCAGCGGTTTGGGCAGCAGATCAAGGGGCAGTTGGGTGGTTTCGGGCAGGTCGATTTCCACCGAATCCGACGCGATCAGAGACCCTGTCGCCAGAAAGAAGAAGATCAGCAAGAGCACGATATTCACGATGGCAAGCGATGAATCGATGGCCTTGGGTGTATGCGGTTCGGGTAGGCGGGTCTTGGACATTAGGCCCCTCCGCGGCTGATTTGCACAGCCCCCACATTGGCCCCTTCAAGCGCTTCGAGCGCGCTGGCCACATCCTGCACGCGCGCCTCGGACGTCACCAGCAGCACCACGTTGCCCGGTTGCCCTTCGGCGAGCACTTCGGCGAGGGCCGAGAGCTGGTCGATGTTGTAGTCGATCCCGCCAGAGGTCACGGTGCCGTTCTTGACTGTCCAAAGCGTCCGGTCGGCAGGTGGCGTGGCTGGCGCGGGTTGTGTTGGATCATTGCCGCCTGCATTTGCGGTGGCGTCCTCTTCGCTCACCGCGTCGGGCGCGGTTTTGAGGGTGATCAGTGAATAGGGCGCAAGGCTGGACGTCAGCATAAAGAAGATCAGCAGCTGAAACATGGCGTCCGCCAGCGGCGTCAGCACGAACTTGTAGCGTCTTGGACGCTCGGGCAGGGGGGCTCTTCGAGATGCCATCTGAAGTTGACCCGCTTACTTGGCCGAGTTGGGGTCAACCCGTCCGTGGATGGCCGCCGACATCAGCGCCTCGATCATGTTGCGTTCGCGGTCGATCCGCCCTTCGAGCCATGTGGCGATGAAGAAGGCGAACAGGGCCACCACGAGGCCTGCCGCCGTGGTTGTCAGGGCCACATAGATGCCGCCCGCGAGCGTGGCCGGGTCCACAGCCCCTTCGGCAACAGCCAGCACCGAGAAGGCGTCGATCATGCCCACGACCGTGCCCAGAAGGCCCAGCATGGGGGCCGCCTGTACGACCATGTCGAGCGCGCGCATGCGCTCGCTCATGGTGGCGAGCTCGATGATGGCGGTCTGCCGGCTGAGTTCCTCGGCATATGTCACGTCGGCGGGCCGGGCCTGAATGCCGGAAAACACAGCCTGAAGGATGCGCGACAGGACTGAGCGGCGGCGTCCTGCGGCGCTGATCGCCTCATCCACGCGCCCGTTCAGCCAGTCGTCCAGAATACGCTCTGCCTCGGATCTGCGTCCCACCCCAAGCCGCGCGAATTGCGCGATCTTGTAGAGGCCGATGGCGATAGCCACCAGCGACAGGAGGGCCAGCAGGCCGTAAACACCAAGGGAAGCGATCTGGAAAATTGACATGTATATTCTCGAGGGTTGGGCCGGAAAGGGAAGGTGGTCAGAGACCGAAGGCGATATCGGTACGGGTGGTGACGGTCAACTGGCTGAGGCAGGCATCGCTGTCGCCCGCGCTGGCAAGGGCGCAGCTGGCCACGTCGTTGACGATGATTTCCGACAGGTCGGAGCAGGCGGTTGGCAGGTTGTACTGGACCACCCGCCGTTTCCCGGCGTTGAGCGCGCCCAGTGGCAGGCCAAGGAGGTTGCGGAACACACCGTCAGAGCCGAAAACAGCCAGACGCCAGGTCACTTCCTCAAAATCCTGATCCAGACCGTTCTGGCCGAAGAACACCAACTGGCATCCGCCCTCGGAGGAGGGGGTGGCGCGGTTAAGTTCGAGGGAAATTCCGGGTGTCGCCTCTTGGGCGAGGGCGGATGTGCCTGCAAGACTGAGGGCAATGCTACATGCGGCGAGCGTACGATTCATCTGAACCTCCAAGTAATGCGCACATCGAAAAGATATGCGCATTAGCGGTTCTCCGCCTATGCGTGTCAACTCTTGTTTGGTTAAGATATGCCAGTGCGCGCAGGAAAAACCCTGCGCGAACTTGGGCTTGCCTTAGCGATACACGCCAATGACGTAGTCGATCCGTGTCGACGCGTCCGGCGTGTGCGTAAAGGATTGTGTCTGGTCCACAAAAACCGAGGTTTCTGCCGCGCGGGCCTTTGGCGTAAAGGAACGGGTCGCGGGGGCCGTGACCGCCTTGCGCACTTCCGGCGCCAGCTGTACGGCGGCAGGTACATCCTGCGGAACCATATCAAGATCACCCAGTGCAGCGGTCTCGACCGGTGCGGCGGGCGTTTCGAATGCGGCAGGCGCGTCCAGTGTCGGAGCGACGCTCGTGAACTGATCCGCCTCTGGCACGTAATCAGGGATCACGAACCCGCTTTCGGCAGGGATGCTGTCAGGTGTCGCCAGGGCCGAAGTCTGCACGTTCATGTTGAAGTCGTGCAAGGAAGACAGGCCCAGACCAGCCGTCCCGGACAGGGCGACAAGCGAAATGGAGAGAAATGCTACGTGTTTCATGAGGTACATGTAACATGGGATTGGCGATGCGCGAGGGGGAAAGGTTTGCAAAACGTCTCAAATGCGGAATTCCGGCAACACTCCGCCCATTTGGGTATTTTTACGCGTACAATTTCAATGGTTTGAGGCGGATTGTTGCCTATTCACATGGTTAACGCGACGGAACATTACTTTGGATTGTATCGATTTTTGCGGAATCACTGGGTCCAAAGCGACACAACGCTTTGCAGTTTCAGGCGCTCTGCGCTACGTTTCAGGCAACTTTCGTCCCGAGGTGAATCGCGTGTTTCAGATTTGTCGATATGTGCTGACCGGCCTTGTTGCTGCCATCGCGCTGGCGCCTGTGCCGGCGGCTTTGGCGCAGGGACTTGAGATTGCACCCATCGGCATTGATCTGGCGGATGAGGGGGACACGCTGGTTCAGGCGGCTCTCGTGATTGACTCCGCCCCGGTGTTCGAGGCCACGCGTGTTGGGGCGACCCCCGTCGCGGCACGGGCCGCCGTCGGGTTGCCGCCGCCGTCCATCATCGTTGGATTGATCGCACCGGGTCAGGAAGAAGAGTTCGGGCTGACCAGCCTGCTGCCCGCCACGGTCGAACAGATTTCCTTTTCCCTCGATGATCTGGCCGCGCGCGAGGCGTTGCGCGAAAACGACCCGATCCTGTTTGAACGGCTGATTTCCGAAGGACATCTGGACCCGGATGCAGACCAGTTGAACACGGTCCTGCAAACCGAACTGGCCCGGATGAACTGCTACCGTTCCGGCATTGACGGTGCATGGGGCCCGGGATCGCGTCGCTCGGTAGGTGAGTACTTTGATGAAATCGCCTCGGTCGACTGGCCGGATGCCGCCCCGACACAAGAGCTGTTTCGTGCGATCATCCTGAACGGTGATGTGGAATGCGAGGTTCCCGTGGCCGCCGCGCCCGCACCGCGCGCAACGACATCAGCCGCGCCCCGCCCTGCCGCAACGCCGCGCCCCGCCGCACCAGCCCCGCAGCCCAGACCGGCCGCACCTGCGGCCAAGCCCAAGCTGTCTATTGGTGGATCGGGCGTTCTGCGCTAACGCGTGTCTCCCACTGCGTGGTTCCTAAGCGTCATGACTGTCTGACAGGTGCCGCGTGCTGGCGTGGGACGTCCGGCACCAATCGCTGCGCAGCGTGCATGACCGTTGGAACGGGCGCGGTTTGATCCTTTTGGGGAATTGTCAGATTTCCCTATTTGTGTAGGCTGTTTTCAGCGGCACCCCCGGTCAGGGCGTGCTGATTGCCACGGGAAGGAATTTGTCATGGGTGATATTGCGCTGCACGGTCCGGAGCTCAAGAAGTTTGTAAAGCTCGCCAAGAAAAGGGATCTGAACTTTGCCTATTGCCCCGGCAACGACCCCAAAGAAGATATCTTTGTCCTGGACCGCAAGAAAAATCCCGATGTGATCGGACGTGCAGCGCGTGGTGAGGGCACCGGGACAAAGGCGGCCATCGGCACGGCCCGCGTGAAGGGTCGCATCATGATGCTGACCTGCCTCAAGGAAGTGCCGCAGGCGGCCAAAAAGCTGAAGAAGTTTCTGAAACTCGAAAAAGTCCCCATGAACATCATTATCATGGACAAGGACGGAAACGTCATCGAAGAGGACATCGAGGAGCTGCCCGAGGATCCCGAATGGGATGCGGATGACGCCAATGACGACGACCTCGATGATAACAACAAGGTCACGGACGCGTCGAACGAGGAGGACAGCGGCAACAACGTTGATACTCAACGGCTCAATGAACTGAAGGCACGTGCCGCCAAGCTGCAGACAGGAGTTGCGGCACTTTCGGACCCCTACAAAGCGTCGATGGCAAAAGGTTTCAAGCCGCTTGTGGGCCTGTTGCAGGCCGGGAACCTCGCCTCGGCGGACAAGCTTCTGACAAAGCTGGAAAAGGCCTTGGTCAAGATGCCCGGAGCGGACAACAACGCGGAGCCGCCCGCAGACGCGAATGCCGCGGCCGATCTTGGCCCCTTGCGCCAAGAGGCGGAGGCGTTGAAACAGCGCATCGAAGGGATGGGCAATGCGGACGGGGTGCAGCGTTTGCTGGCCGCTCACGGCGTGCTGATCAACCAGATCGAGGCGGGAGACGTCAAGAAAGCAACCAAAACAGCCAAGGCTCTGACGGAGGCGCTTGGCCGCGTCGAAAACGAGACCGACGATCAAAACGATCAGGTTCAAGAGAACGAACAGCAGGAAAACCCCGCTGATGATGCGAACGCGCTGGATGTGGCATGGCGCGATGCCCGCGCGGATCTGGAATCGGTCGCCCTTGATCTTCTGCAACGCAATCTTGGTGATGTGTCAAAGATGCGGGCGGTTCTCGGCTTTTTCATCGAAAAGGGTGAAGCGGGTGATTTCGCAGGCGGCATGAAAGCCGCTCCAGGTTTGCGCAAGTTGATTGCCGATGCGCAGGCGGCTGAACAGACCGCCGCTGAACAGGACATTCCTGCCGGCGTGGTGCCCTTTGTGCGGGCGCGTCTGGACTGGATCAAAACCCGTGGCACCCTGACCGCAGAAATGACCAAGTTGCAGGACGCCATTGTCGCGGCCTGTGATGCCGCCGAGTTCCCCAATATTTCCAATGATGCAAAGCGCCTGTTCACCTATCTTGAACGGCTGGACGGACGGCTGGAAGATGCGCTGGAGGCGTTGGTGCAGGAACCGGACGGGGACAAGCGTGAAAAGCTGAAGGCGGATGCGGCCCGGATCCTGGCCGAATATCAGGCTGAGCTGAACACGGATTTCTTTCAGGCCGTCGATGGCAACAACGGCTTCAAGCCCGTGAAGGTGCGCAGCGCCGCGATTGCATCGCTAGGCAAGGTCCGCTCTGCCCTGAGCGACGCCGCCTGAGCCGCGCGCCTGTGGGTGGTGCCCGTCTGGTCAGTGCTGTCAGGATGTCGTAGGTCCGCAGAACGGGGTTGGTCCTGGATGCGCCGCCCTGATTGTCAGTAACGATCCGGGGTCCGCTTGTGACGCGACAGTTGTCTTTTACGCTACAGATCGGGACGCGGTTTGATGGCGGCGTGCCGTTGATCTGGAGCCTGATGGCAGAGGGCGTCGACGGTGTTCTGGTCCCCCGCCCGAAGCGGTATCGCGATCTGCTTGCCGCTCTTGCTGCGCCCACCGGTGACACGCCTGCCGGTCCGGATGCATTGGAGGCCATGTTCGGCCTTGGTCAGATCGAAGAGGCGCGCGATCTGCATTGCGTGTTGCGCGTGGTCGAATTGATGGAACCGCCGCCGCACTTCTGCCCGGCGGGCGACTGGTTTTACGACATCGGCCGGCGTGCTGCCGGGTATTGTGCGGCGCTGGCACCCGCGCCGGTCACCTTCATGATCTCGTTGTGCAACCCGGCCCATCTGCTGTCCGAGGCCATGGCAAGCGGAGCCTATCCGGGGATCGAGGTGATCGCGCCCGACCCGTTTGATTTGCAGTGGGCGGTCGTATTGCGCAGCCTGCGTGACAGTTGCCCGGATGCACCCATCATCGCGTGGAACGCCGACGAGGCCCCGATGATCTGGGGCCGTATCATTACGGCGGCGGTTCAACGGGATGCCGCCTTTTCCCCTGCGGCCACGATGCAGGCGGCTCGGGGCCTGATGAACGAGGAAGGGTCCGCCCGTCTTGCCCAGTACCTCGACAGTCACGAGGGAATGCCGGATGCCTTGCGCGCGCAGGTCATTTCCATCTTTCTGAAACGCTTTCCCCAAAAGGATGTCGTGCACCCCGAGATCGTGTTGCCTGGATGGGACGAAAAGGCGCAGGCCCGCATGGATCAGCATTTTGCCAGTGATCTTAACGACGTGGCCGAAATCGAAGGGGTGACCCTTATCCGGCTGTGACACCCATATGCGTGCGCAGGTGGTCGACCATGTCATCAATGTAGAGTTGACCAGAGGCACTGCGGCGGCTGAGCACATAGGTGTCGATGCCCACATGTGGCGCGTCAGGCGGGATGGTGACAGTGATGGGTGCGCCTGTGGCGTGCGCGGCCTTGGCGGTGGTCATGCTGGAGACAGCCGGAATGATCCGGTCCTTGCGCCCGTGCAGAATGTAGGTGGGCGGACCATCCGCCCTGATCCGCCACGGGTGCACGACTGGCGCGCAAAGCGATACCATCGCTTCGGGGCGTTCGAATTGGGCACGCCACACGCCGGGGGGGTAGCACAAACTGTTCCCGGCAAGCGCCCCGGCGGAAACGCCCATCATCCCTACCTTTGCGCCTGCGATCTGCATCTTGGTCTGGTTCTGGCGGCAAAAGCGCAAAGCATCTGACAAATCCTCACACGCTGTGAAAAGACGCACGTCGAACAGGCCGCGTTTCAGGCCCCAGCCGTGCTTGTCCACCCGGTTTGCCAAGCGGGTGATCTGCGTCAGGGTGTCGGCATCGACATCTGCGTGCGAGGTGCGCAGCCGGTAGTCCGGCACCGCCACGGCAAACCCTGCGGCGCAGAGATGCTGCACCAGAGGCTGGTGCACATTGGCGTCTCTGGACCCTTTGTTGAACCCGCCGCCATAGCCGAACAACACAAGGGGGGCAGGGCCGTCGCCCGGATGATAAAGGTCAAGATCAAGCGACGCCTGCCCGCGCTGTGCATAAGTGAACGTATGGGGGCGGATCAGCGTCATCATCGGCTCAGGCGGTCTCGCAATTTGAGGTATGGGACTGCCCAATCGCCGTGAACACGGCCACTTGGGCCTGCCGGAGGCGCAGCAGCTGTTCTGCGGCTGGGATGCCTGCGCTGTCGAGATCACCATCCAGATCGCTCAGGTCGAAAAGATGGTCGAGATCGGGGCAAAAGCGGGCGCGCACAGCCTCGTTGTCCTCGATGTACTTGTCCGCAATCTCGCGCCGTTCGCGCGGGGAATAGCTGTCGCCCGAATAAAACGCCCCTTCGGCCTCGTTGCGGATGATCACGCGGATCAGTTCGGCGATGTTGATGTCGGTGGTGTTTGAAATCAGGCCCAGCATCTCGGACACTTCGCGCGACAGGGTGACGTTGGAGAATTTTTCGGGCAGGTCATCGCGGGTGACGTTGTTCATGCCCAGATGGCCGCACATATCAAGGATCACGTCCCCATCCTTGAACCTTGGCCGCTCGTAAGAGAGCACGGTCACGTTTTCGGCCCCGAACCCGTCGGCATAGACACCGAGGATTCTGGAATACATCAGGGCGGCTTCGCGTTTCTGCGCATATTCCCGCGCTGTTCCCTTGAAGCGGCCCGTTTTGACGACCTGTTTGTACATCGCCTCAAGGAATTTGTCCTGACGGCGGATGTAGGCGATGATTTGCGTTTCAGCCCTTAGATCATCGGGCAGGAATTCGGTCATGGCGCGGCCCATGCGCGTGGTAAACAGCATTTCGGCAGAGATCACGTGGGTCTTGTCGGGGTTGTTCTGCACCTCGTTCACCAGACGGTTCATGATGCGCGGGAACTGTTCGGTGTCACGCTTGAAGGCCAGTTTGTTATGCGCTGCCGGGCCGCGCCCTGCGTTGACATAAGACAGGCCCGCCTCGGCCATCTTGTCCGGGTTTTGCGTCAGAAAGGTCTGGATCGAGGTCGATCCGGTCTTCTGCGAGCCGATGTGGATGATCAGTTTGGGCATGGGTCTGTCTCTGCTCGGGCGGTCACAGCGGGCCGGCCATGATCGCGCTTTTGACGATGTCGGGTTTGGTGGCGACAAAGCGGATGAATTCGCCGCCGGCACGGGCATGCGTGTCGCCATTTGGTTGCAGCGTCACCGAGACGGGGCCAAGGATGTCCCAATCGCTGAGGTCGATGTAGCCGTCTTGCAGGCCCAGAATGGTTTGCGGCAAACCGGTGCGATGCATGCGGACTGTGATGTCGCCGCCCGTGATTTCGATCCGGTTCTGGCCGCCCTTGACGATGATTTCGGTCGTGCCGTTGGTGCACAAGATACGGTTCTGGCCTGCCTGCGTGGTGACCACGTCATGCCCTTGGCCGGTGATCACCTCCATGTCGCCGGTCCCACCGATGATCTGGTTTTGCCCATCTGCCGTTTCGATCCGGTCATGGCCAGCGCCTGCGTGGATTTCGGCGCCGGTATGGCCGGTATGGACGGTGTTGTCGCCTGAATTGAGGCGCGCGCGCATCTGGTCCAGATATCCCAGAATGGTATCGTCCCCCGCGCCACAGTTGATATCCAGCAGACAACGGTTATGTCCGCCGACGAAGTTAATGGTGTTGCCCCGGTCGTTGCCGGTCACGCCGTAGTAATCGGCACCCGTCTTGTAATCGGCGGCCAGATACAGTGCGCGCACCCCGTCGGGCAGGCCGATCGTGCCGTTTTCGCTGAGCGTGGCGAACTGTTTGCGAAAGCCGGGGCTGGTGTCGTGGTTCGTCAGGTTGCCCGCAGTTATCGCGCCCTGACCTGTCAGCGTGTCGGGGGGCAGAGCCCCCTTGGTGACGCTGGTATAGACGTTGGGGGCCGGGGTGAGTGAGGTCGCGTCGATGATCTCAAGCCCATAGTCGCGGCATGTTTCGATCAGAAGACGGTGCAGTTTCGCTGCCCTTGGGTCGCTCTTTGACAGATCGCGCAGCTGCCACGGGTCGTCCTCAAGGTTGAACAGTTGTATCGATCCGTCCTGATAGCGGGTGTAGCGATACCTGCCCTTGCGGATCGAGGCGGAGCCGAAAAAGAAGGTGGGCACGGCGCGGTCGAGCACGTCTGTTCCGTCGACCTGCGGCCGCAGCGAGGTGCCAACGGCATGCTGTATCGGTGCGCAATCGGCATAGTCGAGCACGGTGGGTCCTATATCGAGCAAGGCGACCGGGTCCGTGATCTCGCGCGCCTCGGGCGTGGTGGGATCGTGGATGATGATCGGCACGCCCGCCGCTTCTTCGTAAAGCGTGTATTTGCGGAACCGGTTCTTGTCCCCCGGATGGTACCCGTGGTCAGACAGCAGGATCACGACCGTGTTGTCGGCGTGTCTGGACGCTTTCAGCGCGTCCCAGACCCGCCCCAGATGTTCATCCACGTGGGAAAAGGCCGAAAAGTAGTTCCGCACGCTCTTGCGCCACAGGTTGATGTCGGAATTGTCCATGTTCTCGGCCATGAACTGGTCGGCAAAGGCGTTCTTGTCATGGGCCGTCCATGCGTCGGGCTGAAGAAAGGACGCCTCATCATACATGTCCTTGAACCGCGCCGGAGTCTTGTAGGGCGAGTGGGGGTGGTAAAAGCCGACCTCGCGGTAGAACGGGGCCGCGCGGTTATAGTCCGTCAGAAACTTTACCGCCGAAGCGGCGCTTTGTGCGTCGTAATACCGATCGTCATAGGCCGGATCAGTGGTGCCATGCCCTTTCATCAGCCCGCCATAGTTCTTGATCTTGGCGTTTTTGCCCGGACCAATGTTGAGGTGTTCGGGGGCGTGCGAATAGAGCACGTTATGGACATGGTCGGGCAGCGGTTTGAAACGGTGATGCACCTTGCCCGCGTTGGAACAGTAGTAGCCATCCTGTTTCAGCCGGTAAGACCACATCTGTTCGGGGCGCAGGACGTCGAAAACGTTGGTGTAGTTGTCAAAGATGCCAAGTTGGTGCGGCGTGAGGCCGGACATGAAGCTGGAACGTGACGGCCCGCAGACGGGGACCTGGCAATAGGCTGAGCGAAAGGCGGAAGACTGCGCACAGATACGGTCGAGATTGGGTGTTTTCAGCTCGGCACCAAAGGCCGACGCGTATTTCCAGTAGGAAAACGCATCATCAAGGCTGATCAGCAGGATGTTCTTGCGTGTGCTCATGCCGGGCCCCCGGCAGGCAGGACGGCGACGCACCCGGCGAGGGCATAGCGGTGCAGGGTCTGATCGGGTGCCATGACACTTGGGCGGGACCACTGATCGCGCAGGCTGCCTGCATTGGCGAAGCGGCCCGTGTTCTGTTTCTGCGTGGCGCCCCATGCGTAAGACAGCCGGGCGTCGGCGGGCACGTCGCCGTCCAGTTTCACGATCACCTCGTGCCCTTGCACGGACACGTTTGTGATGCTGGGTGCTGCACCCTTGCACAGGAGTGCGAAGCCGTGCGGGCCATCGTCAAGCACCAGATCGCTGAGGGCAGAGAAGGTGGCCTTGATGGTGCGTCCGTTGACATGGGCGGTGCGCAAGGACGGGCAGTACCAGGTTGTGTTGTCCTGTACGGCGGCGATGGCCAGTGCCTCCAACTCGTCCACCAGCATTGCGGCTTGTGGGTCGAGTGTTGCGGGCATATCCTCCATCAACGCGAACGGATAAATCGGCGTCGCCACGATGATCCCGAGGGCGGGGTGCGCGATGTCGAGTTGTCCTTCGGCAAGGATGACCTCGGACGTGCCGTCGGTGGCGATGCCTGCACTTTGAGACACCACGATGTGCGGCGGGCTGGCCTGCCCGGCGGCGCGCGCTGCATCCATACGGATGGCGTGAGCGACGTCGCCGTAGTGTTGAAGTGCTGCGGCTTGGGGCGTGTCGGGCGCGCCGGACAACAGGGACAAGGCGATCCGGTCCACGAAAAGGGTCTTGTTCCAATCTGCCAGCACCGCGCGCGCAGCCGCGATCCGGTCGATCAGGGACTGGTAGAGCGGGCTGCCGGGCCGTCCCTCATCCGCGACGATCCCTGGTTGCGCCTCGGACAGGGCGATAATCGTACGGTAGGCGTGACGCTGTTGCCGGGCCAGACGCTGTGCCACCACGCCATGGGATTTGGCTTGGGTTGGGGCGTCGCGCCCCGACAATGCCGCGTCCACGACGTGAAAGCGGAAATCCTCGGGCAGGGCGCGGGGGACGCCTGCGTGACCGCCGAGCGCGCACATCCCGACCGCCAGCGGGTGGGTTTCGCCCAAGGTCACCTCGCGCCGCTCTTCAAACCCCATGACCTGCCCTTCGTACTGATCGGACATGTAGCGAAAGCCGGTGGGCTCATCCCGCAGGCCCCAGACGTTGCCAAGGGTGCGCGGCCAGCGGCGTCCGCCAAGGGCAGGGGGCGTGGGTGCGTCCGGAAGAGAGAGCGGGACGCGCTTTGGATCAGGCGCGGGAGCCGTTTGCAATTCCGCCGCCTTGCGCGCGCGATTGCGTTTGCGGAAGGCGGTGACGAAGGCCGTCGACAATGCATCCTTGCCGCGCGCGGCCAGATGCCCTTCCATCCCGCGACGGTAGACATACATGTCACGCCGCTTGCGCAAGACTGGATACCACGCGGCAGGTTCAAGGGTGCCTTCAACAGCCGCCATAAGGATATCGTTCAGCACCCCCATGCGTTTGAGCGCCACGCCGATATCGTCAACCAGCCCATAGGCATGCAGTGGCGTGATCCGTTTGCCGGGCAGGCGGGCGATATGCTGGGCCGCGTTACGGCAATAGGGATCATAGGCCACATATGCCCGCGACGTGTCTGTCAGGGCGCGGGATGCATCCGAAAAAGGGCGCGCCCAGTGGCTGGGCATCTGGGGTTCGAACCGATCCTCGAACGGAACGGAGGAAGCGCGCAAGGTCGATTGCGGATCAAAGGCGATCACGGTCGCACCGGGGCACAGGGGCGCAAAGGCGAGGGCCGCAAATCCGGCGCCCGGATGGGCGGCCCCGAACAGGGCCACGTTTTTGAACCGCTGGAAAAACCCCAGATCACGCAGTTGTTCCAGCGTTTCGATCATATGCGCATCGCGGAACCACGTGCCCTTGGGGGCGATGATCGCCAGATGGCTCCACCCTTTTGTGCGCGCGAGTCGGTCTGTCGAAGCCGGCCAGTCGAGTTCAGGGTGATCGGTGTCTTCGCTCAGCCCAAAGCTGATGATCAGCTGTTTTGCACCGCGTTCGCATAGCAGAATTTCGGCGGCGCCCACATGCTGGTGAAAATCCTCGCTGCGGTCGCTATCGGGGAGTTCGGCGTACCACGCGGGCAGGGGAGGGCGCGCGGCTGTCATCACACCTGATCGGGACGTAATGCGCGCGCGGCCTGGTTCATGGCGCGGCGGAAATGGGGGCGCTGGCCCTCGCCCGACATCTCGATCACCTTGCGGCACCAGCGGTGGATCAGCAGCGGGCGTTTGCGTTCAAGCAGTTTGTTGAGCACAGATTTCTGATAGCGCGGCAGGTCTTTGCGCGCTCTCATCAGTCTGTAGATCTGGTGCGCCTCGGGCGTGTCATTCACGCACATTTCCACCAGCTCCTTGAGCTTGCCGATGCGGTTGAATGCGCTGGTCAGGCCATGGCCAAAGTGGCGGCAGCGGATTTTTACGACGTTTTCGTTTTGATAAAGGGCGGCGTGCATCGCGTCCTCGACCACGTATGGGTCAAAAAACAGGTAGACGATGGATGCGTTGGCCGACTGATCGGGCCCGTAGGAATAACGCCCTGAAAAGTCCTGTTTCCACGAGCGATGATACCGGGTTTCCCAGCCGCGTGTGATGCGCCGTTCCAGCGTGGCTTGGGGGTTCATGGCCAGCACTTTGGCCCCGGGCGCGGCGGCGCAGAACACAGTGGCCGCATATCCGGCCATCGAAGTGCCGTAGAACACCACAGTGTCGAACTGATCAAAGAAACCCGTGTCGCGCAGTTCGTCGAAAAAGTCGTGCACCGCGTCGTCCCGGTACCATGTCCATCCGTGCGCCCCGATGCCTAAGCTGGACCAACCGCGCGACGAGATGAACTGGCTGCCCCACGGCATCCGGTCTTCCACGTCCTGACGGACGTCATCGAGGTTGTCAAAGGTCACAACCAGAGTGTTGTCGCCCTTGATGAAAAGCGCGTTGTGCTGGTCGCCAAGCTGGCGAAAGAACCCGCGTTCTTCGCCCATTTCGGCCAGCGTATCGGCCCATTTGATGCGTTTGTTCATGTGTCTTTACCTTGCGATGCGAACAGCGTGGCGGCGTTGTTCACGATGGTATCGCGGCAGGATTTTACGAATTGCTTATCGACAAGGTGATCGCGGCAGATTTTGGTGAAAGAGGCTTCGCCCTTGAGCGCCTCGATCCCGATCTTGGCCTGAAATTCCGGATCCATCACGGGGGCGTTGGACACCTTCTTTTTCGCAGGGATCGGGGCGGCGGCAGGGTCGATCCCGTGCTTGGCAATCAGCCCTTCCATAAAGCTGCCCCGGCGCGGAGTGTTGTTTTCCTTTTCCTCAAGGCGCGGTTTCATCCGCCGGGCCC
>JBCBDZ010000064.1:0-15329 GCA_038529225.1 Pseudomonadota bacterium
TTTCCGGTTGAAGCCATGCCAAGCTTGCGCCCGGTGGCCAGATCAAGGGTCCAACCCGTCAGCACACCATCCTCAACGATGGCGCGTCGGACAGTGGGCAGGCCTTCGGCGTCAAAGGGGCGCGTGCCTGTCGTGCGTGGGCGGTGCGGGTCTTCGATCAGGTTCAGTCCTTTGGGCAGTACCTGCTGGCCAAGAAGATCGCGCAGCCACGAGGCCCCGCGCGCGACACTGCTGCCATTGGCGGCGACCAAAAGGTGTCCGATCAGAGAGGAAGAGATGCGTTCATCAAACAGCACCGGATAGGCGCCTGTTGGAGGTTTGCGTGCGCCAACGCGTTCGATAGCGCGCATGCCGGCGCTGTGCCCGATGTCGTGTGCGGCGCGCAAATCAGACTGAAATATACGCGAGTCGCCGTCGTAGTCGCGCTCCATCCCGGCGCCAACGCCCGCAATGGCCACACAGCTCAGCGCCCGGTCGGTGCGGCGGTACCCGCCCGAAAACCCGTTCGAGGCGGCCAGCCAAATGTCCCGTGCGCCATAGGCGCCGGTGGCCTGTTGCACCTGCTCGACGCCTTTGACGGCCATCGCGGCGGCTTCGGCCTCGAGTGCATCCTGCTGAAGATCAGCTGCACTGGGTTCGGGCGTGTCGTCGCAAAGTTCAAGGGCGGCAAGGTCCCACTCCGTCGCCAACTGGCCCGGCGCGGCAAGCCCTGCATGCGGGTCATCCGGAGCCTCTTGGGCCATGGCCACAGCGCGCGCTGCCATCTCGTCCACAGTTCGATCCGAGGTGTCGGAGGATGAGACATTGGCCTGCTTCTGGCCCACAAACACGCGCAGGCCTAGATCGATGCCTTCGGACCGCTCGGCCTGTTCCAATGCGCCCGCGCGCACATCTACGGAGACGGATGTGCCCTGGATTGCGATGGCATCAGACGCGTCTGCGCCCGCCGCTTTTGCGGCCTCGATCAAGCGGGCGGTCAGGCTGGACAGGTCGGACGGGGTCATGGGGCTGCTCCGGTGGGATGCGCCCTCAGGTAGCGGCGCAGGCCCTCAGGTGCAAGGGCGTGCGACCCCATGACGATCATTCAGCGGATGCGCTGCCCGTTGGCGAGCACATGGCCCTCTTCGTTCACCTCGATGCGCGAATTCAGTGTGTCAGGCGCGTCACCGGGAACGGCAAACAGACCCATCATCATGCGTGCACCCATCGCTTGATCCTCGGGCACAAGGCCCATGCCGACCAGCTTGTCGAGCAGACCGTTCCCACCCACGAGGCTCAGGTCAATGCCGCCCAGGGGCCGGGGCATCCCGTCAAAGCTTACCAGATCGCTGTTGTCGAAGGTAAAGGCACCCGCACCGGTCAGCTTGGCACCGGCGGCGTCCAGTTCCAGCGCATTCAGGGTCAGCGCATTCAATTCACCGGGGGCAGCCCCGGTTTGTTCGAGGATGGCCGCCTGTGTTGGGTCAAGGAAGTTGAACAGCACTTTGGCCTGCCCGCTGAGATCCACCAGCAGCGAGGCCGGATCGCGGGGCAATTGGCCAGAAGGGTCAAACAGGCCCCAGATCATATCGGACATGGTGAAATCGCTCAGTAGCACCTCAAGACCGAAATCCTGCGGGTCGGGGGACTTTTGCAGGGGCATCAGGAGGGTCGTGCCAATCTCTGCCGCAGAAATGGACAGGGGCAGGGGAAATTCCGTGATCAGCATGTTGAAATCGACATTGCGCTGCTGCACGCCATAACTCAGGCCGTCAGTGTCCATCGCAATGCTGATCTCGCCGCCTTCAGAGGTGCTGTTGGCTGTGCCGCTGCCGTCAGGACCATTGAATGTCAGCTCATAATTGCCGCCCGCGGATGTAAGGGTGCCGTCAAAGTCGAGGCCCGCACTCAGCATCGCGTTCATGTCCTGCGGGTCGCTGTCCAGCGGCAACGCGCCGGTGCCGTCCATTGCGATCCCCTGCATCGCGCCCACCAGTTTGAACGTGCCCTCGCCTTCGGGATCGGCAAAAGCCACGTCATAGCTGAGACCGGCGATGCTGATGTCCTGTGCGAGCGTGCGCATGTCGCCAACAGCCGTCTGCACCGTGTAGGCAAGGTCGGACATTGCAAAGCTGACCTTTGCGATGTCTTCGGGCACGGGCACACCGTCTACCGTCAGCCCCGACATCGCCATAGCCGCGGCTGAGGCGCTGTAGTCGTATGTGAGATCACCCGGATCACCCGTCGCGCTCATCACCGGGTCTGTCTGGTCAAAGTCGATTCGAAAGGTCGCAACCTCGCCAACGTCCGGATTCATGGTCACGTTGATTGTGGTCAGCGCAGGCAATTCGATCGAAACCGACCCGTCGCCCTGTTCAACAAAACGCAAGGTTTCCATCGTGATGTTGGCAGTGCTTTCGGCCTCGTCCTCTGCAAGCTGCATCGACATGTTCAGGTCCGTGATCGTGAGGGTGCCGCCGCTGGTCGCCTCATCGGCGCTGACGTCATATCCGGCACTGGTCATGTAGTCCTTCCAGTCTGACCATACGTCGGCGCTGGTCAGGTCGGCAAAAGCGGCCGTGCCGGGCAGGCAAAGTGCCAGCGCAGTGCTGCGGGTCAGGGTGGAAAAGCGGGTCATGATGGAATCCTTCGGGTCAGAATAGGGCTGTATCGTCTGGCAGCGCCGGGTGCGCGTCAAGGTCTTGTGC
Source organism: Pseudomonadota bacterium (assembly GCA_038529225.1). Lineage (GTDB taxonomy): Bacteria > Pseudomonadota > Alphaproteobacteria > Rhodobacterales > Rhodobacteraceae > Tateyamaria. The sequence continues at coordinate 2,688 of JBCBDZ010000064.1, forward strand.
TGGACCTCTACGTATCTGGGATTTACCACAGTGCAAGGCGGATCAGCGAGAAAGGTACGCAAAATGCAGGACATGTCAGGACAAACGGTGCTGATCACGGGTGCAAGTCGCGGGATTGGGGCCGATACAGCGCGTACCTTTGCAGCTGCCGGGGCCAATGTGGCACTGGTCGCGCGCAGTGGTGACGCAATCACAGCCCTCGCGGCCGAAATCGGCGCGCAGGCCATCGCAATTCCCTGTGATGTGAGCGACTACGACTCAGTTGCGGGCGCGGTGGACGAGACAGTCGCGAAATTCGGCAGCCTCCAAGTGCTGATCGGGAACGCAGGTGTGATCGAACCCATTTCGCACCTCGCCTCTGCTGATCCGGCCGCGTGGGGGCACGTGATCGACATCAATCTCAAAGGGGTCTTTTACGGCATGCGCGCGGCCTTGCCCGTCATGCTGGCTGCAGGCAAAGGCACAATTCTGACGATCAGTTCCGGTGCTGCTCACGGTCCGGTCGAGGCGTGGTCGCACTACTGCGCGTCCAAGGCGGCGGCGGCCATGCTCACCCGCTGTGTGGACAAGGAAAACGGGGCCGCAGGCATTCGCGCGATGGGCCTGAGCCCCGGAACCGTGGCCACCCAGATGCAGCGCGAGATCAAGGCAAGCGGGATCAACCCGGTAAGCCAGCTGGACTGGTCCGATCACATCCCGGCGGACTGGCCTGCGCGCGCTTTGTTGTGGATGTGTTCGGACGCTGCGGATGCGTGGCTGGGTCAGGAAATCTCATTGCGTGATCCGGACATCCGGTCTGCCGTGGGCCTCACATGATCCAAGTCTCGACACACGGTGGGGTCACCACGCTGACGCTGGATCGTCCCGAAAAGGCCAATGCGCTGACCGAAGCTATGCTGCGCGACCTGCTGGATGCGGTGCACGCCGCCAAAGGCGCGCCCGCGCTGATACTGACCGGCACAGGCCGGGTTTTCAGCGCCGGTGCAGACCTTGAGGCGGCGCGCGCCGGCCTTGCCACGTCTTCCCTGTGGGAGGAGCTGTCGGGGGCTATTGCCGGGTTTGAAGGACTGAGCATTGCAGCTTTGAATGGCACCGTAGCAGGGGGCGCCAATGGCATGGTGCTGGCCTGCGATCTGCGCATCGCCGTGCCGGGGGCCAAGTTCTTTTACCCGGTCATGAAGCTTGGATTTTTGCCCCAGCCGAGCGATCCGGTGCGCATGACGGCCCTGATCGGTGCTGCGCGCACCAAATGGATGCTGATGGCCGGGCAAAAGATCGACACAGATCAGGCGCTTGCCTTTGGTCTGGTGGACCAGATTGTACCTGCGGAGGCGTTGCTGGAACAGGCACACGCGCTGTGCGCGGACTGTGTCGCTGCTGATCGAAGTACAGCGCGGGCCATAAAGGCGTTGTGCCAGCAGCACAGCCCCCGATAGCATTTCAGGGAATCGTCCGGGTATGCTATGGTATTCTTACATCCATGGCGCGCGACAATCACATCATTCGACCTGATCGTCCGGCTCGTCCATCCGAGCCTAAGGCCAAGGTCCTGACCCGCAAAGAGCGGGTCACTTTACTTGTGCACAGCATTCTTCCGGATGTGATTGCAGCACTGGAAGCGCGCCAGTCCACGCCCCCGCCCAGACGCAAGGGTTAGCGCGTCCGTCGCTTGCCGGGAATTTTCGAGGCAAAGCCGGGCGGGCGTTTGGCAACCCAACGCGCAAACTTTGCCAGTCTGGGATGGGCTTTCAATGCTTCGGGCGTGTTGTAATCGCGGGCCAGTTCAGCCTCACTCAGGCTGGCATGGACCTCGCGGTGGCAAATGTGATGCATGAGCACTGTCGGCCCGCCCTTGCCACCTTTCAGCTTTGGGATCAGGTGATGCAGGCTGGAGGGTGCATCCGCCGGAATTGGTCGGTCACAGAGCGGGCAAATCGGGTCTGGCACTGGGCGTGATCCCTTGCATAACACGTCACGTCCATGACAATTGATGCGCAAGGTAAGCGGGGCAAGGGTGGATAGTGGAATTTGATCTCGAAAGCCAGCCGGAGATTGTGCAAACAATCGCAGGCTATGCAATCCAGGGATATGAGCTGGCCCTGAGCTGGTTGCTGAGCCCGGCGGCGTGGTCCCAGTTTGGGCTGCTGATCGTGGCCTATGTCGCGGCGGTTCTGGTCACGCGGCGGCTGCGCCCGGCGCTGGCCCGGCTGCTTGACCCGGGGCAAAGCGACAGCATGATCGCACAGGCCCGCCGCTTTGTGGCGCAGTTCCTGCCGCTCATGCTGCCTCTGCTTGCCTATGCGTTTACGGGTATCGGGGAAACCGTGGTCCGTTCGATCTTTGACAGTGGTGCGGTGATTGCCTTTGGCAAACGCGTCTTCCTGTTTCTTGCCGCGCGGGCACTGGTGCGCGACATCGTCAGCGAACCCTTCCTCAAGATGCTCGGGCGGTTTGTTCTGGTGCCCATTGCGGCCCTTTACGCGCTGGGCCTGCTCGACATCGTTTCGGCGCTCTTGACGGACACGGTTGTCGGCCTTGGCAACATCCAGTTCTCGCTGATGAGCATCGTGCGCGGTCTGATTGCAGGGTCCATCCTGTTCTGGCTGGGCCAATGGTCCAACAAACAGTCCGCGACGCTCATCGAGCAACAGGAACAGATGCGCCCGTCGATCCGGCAACTGTTACTCAAGGCAGTCGAGTTCCTGATCTTTGGTGTCGCCTTCCTCCTGCTGATGAACATCATGGGGATCAACCTGTCCGCCCTTGCGGTGATCGGGGGTGCGATTGGTGTCGGACTTGGTTTCGGCCTGCAAAAGATCGCGTCGAACTTTATCTCTGGTGTGATCCTGCTGCTCGAAGGGCAAGCGACCGTCGGGGATTACGTGGAACTGGATGGCGGCGAGGCCGGGATCATCGTCAAGATGACCGCACGCGCCGCGATACTCGAAACCTATGATGGTCGCTGGATCGTTGTCCCGAACGAGGATTTCATAACCACCCGCGTGGTGAACTATTCCGACTCAGGTTCGGCCAATCGTTACGAGGCGCCATTTTCGGTGAGTTATGACACGGACATCAACCTGATCCCTGACATCATCGAAGCGGCAGTGTCCAAACATCCCGAAGTTCTGAATGAGCCCTACCCCCCGGATTGTGAGTTGCGCGGATTCGGGGAAAGCGGCATCGATTTTGCCGTCGAATTCTGGGTGAACGGGGTCGATGACGGGCCCAACAAGTACACCTCGGACGTGCTGTTCCTGATCTGGAACGCGCTCAAGGACAATGACATCACAATACCTTACCCGCATCGCACAATCGAGGTGTCGGGCGAATTGCGCACGCGGCCCGAATGAAACACGTGGCCGTGATTGGCGGCGGCCCGGCAGGTCTGGCGGCCGCCGAGGTTATCGGCGAGGCCGGGCTTGGCGTGACCGTTTACGAGTCCAAACCGTCGCTGGGGCGCAAATTCCTGATGGCTGGCAAGTCGGGTCTGAATCTGACCAACGCTACCCCGATGGATCAGGTGACTGCGCAGTATCAGGAAGCGGCTGCGTGGCTGGCACCGGCACTTGCGGGTTTTGACAATGAGGCGATCGTGGGGTGGGCCAATGATCTTGGTCAGGACATGTTCGTGGGTACAACCAACCGGGTCTTTCCGCGTGCCATGAAGGCTTCTCCGCTCTTGCGCGCATGGCTGGCCCGGCTGGATGGGATGGGTGTGGCGCGCCGCACCCGCTGGCGCTGGACAGGGTGGGACGGTGAGGGTTTGGCGTTCGACGCGCCCGAAGGGCCTGAGGTTGTACGTTGCGATGCGGTTGTTCTGGCGCTGGGCGGGGCCAGTTGGGCACGGCTAGGATCGGACGGCGCATGGGCAGAAGTGCTGAACGCGCAAGGCGTCGATGTTGCCCCTTTTGCACCTGCCAATGCAGGGCTTTTGGTGGACTGGTCAGAACACATGTTCCGCCTGCTTGGTCAACCTTTGAAAGGCGTTGCATGGCGCGCCGGTGACCATCGATCCCGGGGCGAGGCGGTGTTGTCTGGCCGGGGGCTGGAAGGCGGCGGGATATACTCGGTTTCACGCGGGGTGCGGGAAGGCGCGCCGCTTTACGTCGATCTGCTGCCGGACCTGAATGTGGACGAGGTGGCGGCACGACTGGCGCGACCGCGCGGCAAGAACAGTTTTGCGAACCACCTGCGCAAGGTCCTGAAACTCGATCCCTTGCGCATCGCGCTGGCGCAGGAATGGGGACGGCCATGGCCCGAGGGACACAAGGCGCTCGCGCGGCGGTTGAAAAAGTTGGCTGTGCGTCACGCCGGTCTACGCCCGATGGACGAGGCGATTTCAACGGCTGGGGGCGTGCCTGCGGCGGCGCTTGATCCGCACTTGATGCTGCGGGCCAAACCGGGGGTGTTCTGCGCGGGCGAGATGCTGGACTGGGAGGCGCCAACCGGGGGCTATCTGCTGACGGCCTGCCTTGCGACCGGGCGGCTTGCAGGGCAGGGCGCGGTGGATTTTCTGACTGGGCAGGTGGGTTGAAACCCACCTTACGGCCTAGTGGTTCTGGGCCGCGCGAAACTGCGGACGGGCGCGCAGCCGTTTGGCGTAGGCCTTTAGCGGCTCCGGCAATGGCGGGAACTGCGCCCCGAACGCCCATTGAAAACAGTGCACCGCGAGGAGATCGGGCAAAGTGATCTGATCACCCATGATGAATTCTCCGCCCGTGGCCTCCAGCATCCCGGCGAAGGTGTCGGCGTTGCGTGAGAATTCCTTGTGCAGCGTGGGCGTCAGGCCGGGTACGCGCAGCTTTTCGGGAAGCGCGAATGTGTGCTTGGTGTTGACCCAAAGGGCTGCGTCCAGCTCATCAATCAGCCACAGGGTCATGGCATCCTGCCGCGCCCGCGCGGGCGTGCCTGCGGGCGCAGTCAGGCCATCATGCTTGTCTGCCAGATAGGTCATGATCGCCACGCTGTCGGTCATGACGTCATCGCCATCGATCAGCGCCGGGATCTTGCCCAGCGGATTGTACTGGCGCGCCTCGTCCGAGCGGGGGCCTGCCGCGATGACCTCGTAGGGCTGCCCCAGTTCCTCCAGCATCCACATGACGCGAAACGCGCGGCTTTTTACAGTTCCTATGACGCGGTACATCGGGTTTCCTTTCCAGACGGGTGACGGTCAGGATTGCAGCGCGTTCCCTGAGGTGCAACGCAAATCCGCCTCATGCCAGTTTCTGACACGTGCTGGAGATAGGGTATGATCATCTTATATCAGCAAGGGAGCAGCCCCATGTCACATAGCGGATCCTGCGTTTGCGGCGCAGTGTCGTTCACCATCACATCCCCGGTCACCGAAACCGGAGCCTGCCATTGCAGCATGTGCCGCAAATGGTCTGGCGGCGTCTACATGGCCGTTCAGGTGCCCAAGGACGGGATGAAGATCGAAGGAGGTGACAACATCGGCATCTATACATCCTCACCCTGGGCTGAGCGGGCCTTTTGCAAGACCTGTGGCGGGAACCTGTTTTACCGGGTGACGGCAGAGGGGCCGCTGCAGGGTCAAATGCATGTGGGCTTTGGCACTCTGGACGATGTGGCGGGCATTCCGTTTACCGGCGAACTTTACATCGATCTCAAACCTGACGCCTACAGCTTTGCCGGGGACGGGCGACACCAGATGACGGACGCCGAGGTGACCGCGTTGTTTTCTGGCGAGGTGTGATCCGGCGGACGCCTTGTGGCGACGCCAATTATCAGGGGGCTTTGCCCCCATCGCTGGCGCGATTCCCCCAAAGTTTATTTTGCAAGATGAAGGGCGTGCTTGTTTAGCGTTGCGCGAGCATGGCCAGCCGGATGAAGGTCCGTTCAACCAGCGCAAGGGCCGGCGCATGCTGGCCCGCCGATCGCAGTTGCAGGTCGGTATCGGTCAGTTCGGTGAGTGCCTGTTCCAGCTTGACGGGTCCCCACTTGCGCGCCTGGGCCACCATCTTGTCCCGGTTCGGCCCCCAGATCTGAGGTCGCCCGCTGGTGTCGACGGCCGCGCGGTGCAACGTGCGAAAGTGGCGCATCGCCCCAATGCAGAGCGTGACGGCGTTTACCCCTTGGGCCGAAAGCCGCTGCATGACCGGCCCGATGTCCGCCGCCTGTCCGTCGCCGACCACAAGCAGAACGTCATCCACCGCCGCTTCGATCGACGCGGGCGCGCAGGCGCTGATGTCTTCGGCACTCAATGCAGCCGGGTCGCCGCGTTTGTAAAGCCCGATCTTTGTCAGCGTCTGGCGAAAGTCGCCCGGTTCCAGATCGCGCGCAAGGTTCAGCAGCATGTGCATCGCCTCCTGGGGTGGCTGGTCAATTCCGGCAGCCTTGAGATCGCGTTCGATCTCGTCCCGTGTGGGGGGCGTGTCGTAGATCCCGGCGGCGTAGGCCTGCCCATGCGCCTCAAAGGCCTTGCGCAGTTTTGAGGTGGGTTTGAGCGCACCGGCCGTCACGATGATCTGGGCATCTCCGGGCGTCCATGCGCCCAGCGCCTCTGTCAGGGTTGCGCCGACAGTGTCGTTGGCATCCTCGATCAGGGCGACGCGGGGCCCCGGGAAAAAGCCCATGGCCTTGACCGCATCCAGCGCCAGTGCGGGTTCGCGGCGCAATTCGGCGGCTGCAATTCTGGTCAGGCGCATCTCTTCCTCGCCCGCAGGACCAATCAGGGCCGCCACGATCTGCTGCCGCTTGTGGGCGATGCGCATCGCGTCCGAGCCATAGATCAGCACACCTGCCGCGTCCGGGTCCGGTTTGGAAAAGTAGCTGCCGACTTGTCCGCTCGACAGTTTCACAGGTCACTGCCTTGCAGTTGCAGAACGATCTGGTCGGCCAGAATGGTCATCAGCCGTTCCTGTGCGTCGCGGCGCGCGGCCAGTGTGGCCACCGTGGTGCCGGTGGCGGAATAGCCGACAAAAGTGTCAACGATGTCTGTCTGCACAACCGCCTCGGTCGCTGCCTCGATCAGCCTGTATTCGGCTTTTCCGATCAGGTGAAACCGGCGGATGTCCCCATCGGGATCGATGGCGCGATCTTCTTCCCGCAGCGCCAGATCGACGGCGAGGCGGTAGGTGGGGTCGGTTGCCCGGCCCAGCCGTTCTTCGAGCCGCTGGACCAGCAGAAACCCGGTGCGGTCGTCGGGCTTGTCTACCAACACCCGGTTTTGCAGTGCCGTGCCCGCCCCATTCGGTCCGTAGACCGGCGTAAACCCGCAAGCCCCCAGGGCAAGGAACACAAGGAAGGCGGCGATCCGCATCACACCACCACGTTCACAATGCGGCCCGGCACGACAATCACCTTCTTGGGGACACCACCCGCCAGTGCCTTTTGCACCGGTTCGCTGGCAAGGCTGAGGGCTTCGACTTCGGTCTTGTCCATATCGGCAGGCACGGTGATTTCGCCCCGGCGTTTGCCGTTGATCTGGATGGGCAAGGTGACGGTGTCAGAGATCAGCATCGCATCATCCGCCACAGGCCATGGCGCTGTCGCGATCAATCCCTTGCCCCCCTGATGGGCCCAGATGTCTTCGGACAAGTGAGGCGTCATGGGGGCCATCAACTGGGCGAGCGTCATGACAGCCTCGCGCTGGGCCCCATACCCGGCCCTGGATTTCTGCAACGTGGCGGTGAACCCGTAGAGTTTCGCGATGGCCGCGTTAAAGCCAAAGGATTCAACGCCCATGGTCACGTCATGAATGGTTTTATGCATGGCGCGTAGCAGGTCCTCATCGCCACTGCCTGGCGCATCCTTGTCCATCGCGCCAATGCGATCACAAATGGTCCAGACCCGCGAAAGGTGTTTATAGGCGGCCTCTGCGCCCGAAGCGGTCCATTCCACATCCCGCTCCGGCGGAGAATCAGAGAGCACAAACCAGCGCGCGGTGTCGGCGCCGTAATTTGCGATGATGCCCAGCGGGTCGACCACGTTCTTCTTGGACTTGGACATCTTGGCCGACGGGATGATTTCGACTTCCGTGCCATCCGCCAGTTTGCCGTCGCTGACCTCTTCGGGCAGGTGATAGACCGGGCGGCCCTTGGCGTCGCGGGTCTGGTAAATCTCATGCGTCACCATGCCTTGGGTAAACAGCGCATCAAAGGGTTCGATCGCTGTTTCGGGCAAATGCCCGGTGATCTGCATGGCGCGGGCAAAGAAGCGGGAATAGAGAAGGTGCAGAATAGCGTGTTCAATGCCGCCGATATACTGATCGACATTCATCCAGTACCCCGCCTCTTCGAGGTCGGTGGGGGTTTCAGCGCGCGGCGCGGTAAAGCGCGCGTAATACCATGACGAATCGACGAAGGTGTCCATCGTGTCTGTTTCGCGCCGTGCTCCGTTGCCGCATTTGGGGCAGGGGACCTGGCGCCAGCTTGGGTGACGGTCCAGCGGATTGCCCGGCGTCGAAAAGTCCACGTCATCGGGCAGGACAACGGGCAGATTCTCTTTCTTCTCGGGGACCACGCCACAAGTATCACAATGCACCACCGGGATCGGACAGCCCCAATAGCGTTGGCGGCTGAGGCCCCAGTCGCGCAGGCGGTACTGCTTTTGCCCGACCCCAAGGCCGCGCGCTTCGAACCAGTCGATGGTGGCGTCAATCGCCTCTTGGCTGGTGACGTCCGTGATGTCTGCAAAGTGGTCGATAAAGGACACGGTTTCGGTCTTGGCCGGCACCAGGGCCTCTGTTGCGACGTCGGTCATGTCTCCGGGCATGTAAAATGCGTTGCGCACCGGCAAGTCATATTTGCGCGCGAAATCAAGGTCGCGCTGGTCGTGGGCAGGGCAGCCAAAGACGGCACCGGTGCCGTAATCCATCAAGACGAAATTGCCGATCCACACAGGCAGTTCGATGTCGTCATAGACCGGGTGCTTGACGGTCAGGCCGGTATCAATGCCCTTCTTTTCTGCCTTTTCCATTGCGGCCTCGGTGGTGTCCATGCGGCGGCACGCGTCAACGAAAGCCGCAACTTCGGGGCGGTCTGCCTCGAGCGCCTTGGCGACGGGATGATCGGGCGCGATCGCGATAAAGGACGCGCCTCGCATGGTGTCGGGCCGGGTGGAGTAGCACTGGATGGTTCCGTTTCCATCCGTGCGATGAAAGGTAATCTCGATGCCGCGGCTCTCGCCGATCCAGTTGTCCTGCATCAGACGGACTTTGGCAGGCCAGTTCTCAAGCCCATCCAGAGCGGATTTCAGCTCTCCGGCCATGTCTGAAATCTTGAAGAACCATTGGGTCAACTCGCGCCGCTCAACCTCGGCCCCCGAGCGCCAGCCCTTGCCGTCGATCACCTGTTCGTTGGCCAGAACAGTCATGTCGACGGGGTCCCAGTTCACCTGCGCGTTCTTGCGATAGACCAGACCGGCCTCGAGAAAGTCGAGAAACAGCGACTGCTGTTGGCCGTAATATTCCGGATCACAGGTGGCAAACTCGCGTGACCAGTCGATGGACAGGCCCAGCGGTTTCATCTGCGCGCGCATGTCCGCGATGTTGTCATAGGTCCATGTCTTTGGATGGCCGCCAATGGCCATGGCGGCGTTTTCCGCAGGCATTCCAAAGGCATCCCAGCCCATTGGATGCAGCACGTTGTGCCCCGTGGCCATCTTGTAGCGGGCGATCACGTCACCCATCGTGTAGTTGCGTACATGGCCCATGTGGATGCGGCCCGACGGATAGGGGAACATCTCAAGCACATAGTATTTGGGCTTGTCGGCCGTGCGGGTGGCACGGAACAGACCGGCCTCATCCCAGGCGGCTTGCCAGCGGGCTTCGATGTCGGATGGGGAATAGGTGGGCATGGGGCGGGGGCGATCCTGGTCGTGAACATGAAAACGTCGGGCCGTTGTCGGGCCCGACGCTTGTTTAGTAGGGAATGGGCGCGCCCGAAAGGGCTTTAGAGGCGGTTGTCGGCGACACGCAGCTGGCGCGCACGGGTCAGAATGGCATCTTCCACAGCGCGCACCGTGGCAGCGCTTGCGGCCCCGCCACTGGTCTGCAGGGCCACGTTGAGGGAACGGGCATCAAGGGCCGGATCACTGATCAGAACCGTGGCGCGGTAGGACCGCCCGCCGCCGGGCGGCGTGCCAAAGCCGGTCACAATCACGCCGGTAAACGGGTCAACCGACTGAATGGGGAGGAAATCAAGCACCTGAAGCGAGGCCGCCCAGATATAGCGGTTGACCTGCACAATCGATTCCTGATTGCGCCCGGCACGCAACGACTCGCTCAGCGTTGTTCCGGCAACGCCATCGCGGCTGCGCGCAATATCACTGTCAACGTTCGTCTCATTGGGCCCGCTGACGCCGATGCGCTGACCACATCCCGCCAGGGCAAGTGCGCAGCACAGCATAAGGGCATGCGCCGTAAATCGCCCCGAAGACAAAGAAATGTTCATTTTGCCGTTCCACCCAGTCCAGTTCCATCCTTCTGATAGACAAGTTGATTCCACCCCGCAAGCCGCAGGCTGTCCCGACGCGTCGCAAGCGGGCGAAAACCGGACTGTGGCAAAGCTGCACCAACCATGTCGGAATTATGGCTGGATGGAAGGCGCGGCTTGAGTAGGCAGGGCAAATGAACGAAACAGCTTTCATCCCCTCACTGGATAAGCTGGTTAGGGTATATGAATAGAAACCCGAGGGAAAACTCATGAAAAAAGTTCTCTTTGCTACAACCGCACTGGTCGCGACAGCAGGCATGGCCGCAGCGGATGTATCATTTGGTGGATTTGGCCGTTTCGGCTTGTTCTACCAAGAAAGCGACACACCTGACGCGAGCGAAACACGCATCGAACAGCGTTTCCGTTTGACAGCGACCGGTACAGCGACTTCCGACAATGGTCTGGAATTCGAAGCACGTATCCGCTGGCAGACAGACGAAGGCAGCGCCGAAGATCTGACAGACCCAACTGAAGGCTCGAACTCCTTTGGCTCGTCCAATGTTGCTCAGCGTTCGGCAGCTGGTTTTGCTGTGTCGACCGGTGGCTTCCGCCTCGACGTGGGCCACGTGTCTGACGTGATCGACTCCGGCGACGTTGTTGACTACTACGGTTACGGCGTTGGTCTGACATCGTTCGCTGAACAGTCGTCCGCATTCAACGGCATCCCAGCTTCCGGCTTTGGTGTTTCCGGCGACGACGCCCGCATCGCACCAACAATCAAGCTGCGTTACACAGCTGGTGACTTCACTGTGTCGGTTTCCTACACAGACGATAGCCCAATTGCTGACGGCACAAACGTTGTTGAGCGTTCCGAGTACCAAATCGGTGTTGGCTACAACTTCGGCAACTACTCGGTTGGTGCCGCATTCGGTAGCGAAGAATCCGACCTGGACGGCGTTTCCGACCCAACTCTGGACAACGACTTCTGGGCCGTGTCCTTCGGTGGTGAAATCGGCGCGTTCGCTTTCTCGATCCTGGTTGGCGACTCCGACAGCAACGACGAAACCATGTACGGTTTCTCGGTCAAGTATGACATCGGTGCAGTCACAGACATCCGCTTCGCATTCTCCGACAGCGGTCTGGACGGCGAAGACGAAGTCGTCGCAATCGGCTTCCGTCACGGTCTGGGCGGCGGTGTCTCCCTGCGCGGCGGTATCGGCCAAAACACATCCGGCAACACAACTGCCGACCTGGGTGTGATCTTCGACTTCTAAGTCGAAAACACCTGACAGAATTGGGGCGTGCCTTTGGGTGCGCCCCTTTTCATTTGGGCCGACCTGATGTCTTGTGCGCGTCAAAGACACAAAGGTACGCGTTTATGTCCCTCTCCGACATCACAGAGCAGATCGGCAAGGCCGAAGCCAAGGCAGGCCGCCCGGCCGGGTCGGTCAAGTTGATCGCTGTCAGCAAGGTGCAACCCAACGAAAGGGTCGCCGCAGTCCTGGATCAGGGTCACAGGCTTTTTGGCGAAAACCGGGTGCAAGAGGCGGACGGCAAGTGGCCCGCCTTTCGCGAGACCTATGGCGATATTGATGTCCACCTCATCGGCCCGCTCCAGACCAACAAGGCACGGCAAGCCATGGCGCTGTTCGGGACCATCCACACGCTCGATCGCCCGAAACTTGCCAACACTATCGCGCGGCTTGCGCAGGAAACCGGTGCCTGCCCCGACCTGTTCATTCAGGTCAATACGGGGGAAGAGGCGCAAAAGGCCGGGGTCATGCCTGCAGACACAGATGGTTTTGTCGAAACATGTCGCGCGCTTGATCTGCCGGTGCTGGGTCTCATGTGCATCCCGCCGATCAACGAAGAGCCCAGCCTGCACTTTGCCCTCTTGCAAAAGCTTGCTGCACGCAACGGGCTGACGGGCCTGTCGATGGGGATGAGCAGTGATTTTCCCTCTGCCATTGCGCTGGGGGCGACCCATGTGCGGGTGGGCTCGGCGATCTTTGGGGCACGTGTGGCGGGCTGAACGCCGCCTTACGCAGGCACGATCAACCTGCTTGAAAACCGGATACGTGGCGCGATCCAGCGCAAGTCGGCGGGGCGCAACCCGATGCATCCTTCCGTCGGATACCCCGGTCTGCGCCAGCGGTGGATAAAGATGGCAGAGCCCCGACCGGGCACAGCATAGGGCCAGTTCCAGTCCGTCAAAATCACCAGATCATATAGCGGATCGGCACGG
>JBCBDZ010000065.1:0-15318 GCA_038529225.1 Pseudomonadota bacterium
CCTGCCTCCGGGCCGCACCGTCAACGATCACCATGCCCAGAGTTGCCGCATCCGCGTGCCGCCACCACAGTATGGTTCCCAAAGGCGTGTCACCGTCCATTGCGACAGCCCCTTGCCCCAAAGCAAGCATTTGACGCCAATCCTCAGTTCGGTGCGGCCACCCGACCTTCTGGGACAGCGCATGGGCAGCCAGCAAATGCATGTCGGAGAAAGGCATGTATTCAACCATGGCGTCGGTATGGGCGCACTATACCTATTTCACGACGCGAAAGGCCGGACGAGGACCACGTCTCGGCACACCGGCACCAAACCGCGCCGCTAGCGTGAGACCTGCACGAATAACTTGCGGGTCCATGCGCCCTTTGGTCAGTTTATCCAATGTATCGCGCGCATCATTCGTCTGGTCGCGCCGCATATGATGCAGCATACGCATTAGCCGCGCTTCATCCGCTGTCACCCAAACCCGGGCATTCGTGCAAAGCGGGTCATTGTATTCAAAATCATAACGGGCGCGACGCAAGGCCTGAACCAACTTCATTACGGCGTAAGCCGCGTTCAATCCGATATCCTGCCCCCATCGTTCGACAGCAACAGCAAACCCCGTTTGCCACGCTTGCAGATGCGGCGCATCGAAACCTGTCATGAAATGACGGGTGATGGCCAGCACACCGGCCTCAAAAGGATCAAAGCCCAGTTGCTCAACCGCAATCACGCCCGCAGTGTTCGGCGACACGTTCAATTTCATACGGCCTGCTCTTTGACACTCTCGGCACGCGGTTCAAACCGCACCACGTTTTCGGGCAGTTCGCCGTCGACGTCTTCACTGTCGGGCGACGCCGCCTTTGTCGGCCAGGCCAGATCGGCCTCAATTGCAACACGCAGTCTGGGATGAAGTCCGCAACCATGGCGGCACGCAAGTTCATCCATTCTCAAAAGGTTTAAAAAGGTGGTCATTTACCGGCTCTTTCCATTGGCAGAGCATGCTCTGCTGGGTTCACATGAAGATGCCGGGCAAAATAGGGGACAACGCCCCGTCACTGGGTACGAAATATCTGACAGAAAGAATCGGGTTTTTCAAGAGTGGTTTTCCCAGCGCACTGCTGACCCCCTCTTGGGGCAACAGTGTTTTCATTTACCGGCACGGACAGTGGACAGGGGGCCCAAAGCCTGGCGCGCAAGCCGTCAGACCCCCTGCCCTCCACTTAGAATGTGTAAGTCGCCGATACCTTGATTGTGCGGCCCGGTTGCGGCAGCTCATTTGGGAAAATCGTGTATTGTTCATCAAACAGATTATCGATCCCCACGCGGAACACTGCGCCCTCTGCTGCGCCCCGCGACGGTGCCCATGACCCGAACAGATCCACAACAGTGTAGGAATCCCCCGGCAGAGCGCCGTCTGGCACGTTGCTCTGATCAGCAGCAAAGGTGGCCCGCACTCCTACTGTCCAATCGGCAGCTGGCCGATAGCCAAGTGTCGCCGTCAGCCGTGGCTGCGGAATGGAACCAAGCTCTTCTCCATTTTTCGCCGACCCTTCGGGCAAACTGATGCCAAGGCCACCAAACCAAAGGCCCGCATCATAATCCAACACCGCCTCAAACCCATACAGTTCGGCATCGATGTTCCGCTGGAAGGTTGTCCCGATCACAGTCGAGAATGTGGGCGGTCCGGCCAGCGAAAAGTCCGGCGGCGTGACGACCGTGTCGATAAAATTCTTCACGTCCGCATAGTACAGGTTGGCCGAAAGTCGCAGACTGTCACCCGGACGGAAGGCATTCACCCTTTCAAACCGCGTGCCCAGCTCAATCTGCGTCGATTCCTCTGGTTCGAGGTCGGAGGTCGGCACAAAGTTGTTGGTGAGTGTGGGTGTGTACGGAAAGTGCACACCATCATTGTAAAGTTCCGTCAAAGTCGGCGCACGAAACGCCCGTGCGATATTGCCAAAAATCTGCACGTTGTCGTTGGGGCGATAGCTGAACCCGAGGCGCGGTGAGAAGAACGTGTCGTCGGCATCCGCCAGTGTTGGGTCATCCACATCCCGATCGTAACTGTCAAACCGCAGCCCTGCGATAATATCGAGCCGGTCGGACACACCAAACGTCGCTTCTGCGAACACCCCGTATGTCGTGGCCGTAGCATCCGGAAATTGCGTGCGCGCAGCACCGTTGCGCGTGCCGGTTTGTTCGTCCTGAAATGCTTCAAATCCGTAAACCAGATCGACCGGAACTCCGACATCAAATCGCGCCCGGTTCACCACCTCAATCCCGATTGTATCGTACTCGGTGATATCCGCTCGCCCATCGCGAACGCGATCATCGGTGATTTCCAGCGTGTTGCCATAGACCAAGATGGACAGGTCCAGCAAATCGGAGTTCGCAGGATTCCAGTCCCAGGACAGACGATAGGTCAGGATCTCAGATCCACGTTCGGAGTCATTGCCGTCGAATGGGCTAAAAGTTGCCTCTGTATTGGCATTGGGAGGCGTGAACCCGTCGTCTTCGTAATAGGACAGGCTGAATTCAAACCGCTGATCATCTGTCGGTTCATACCCGAACTTCAGAAGTCCGTTAAATGAATCGATGTTTGACCGGGCAATCGGATTTCCGTCACCATCATCCTGATCCGTTCCCGCATAGCGACCGCCGAAAAACATCAAAGCGTCAAAGGCACCGTAGTCTCCATAAACCGTCGCGGACGGGCTGACGATTTGCCCATTGTCAGAGAACCCGAGGCGCAGACGCGCACCCGTTGTCTGGCCCGGCTGCAAAAGGTCAGCGGCATCTTTGGTTTCAACTGCAACGACGCCCCCAATGGCACCAGAGCCGAAAAGGGTCGACCCCCCTCCCCTCACGACTTCAACGCGTTGTACGATGTCTGGGTCAAAGAAAAAAACGAACGCTGTGCGCCCGATTGAAATTCAGACGCCCACCGTCAAGGCGCAACACGACCTGTTCGTCCTGAAAGCCGCGAATGTTTGGCTCTTGCGCAACGCCCCTTGCCCCCCCTTCGATCAGAACGCCCGGAACGTCGCCGATCAACTCTTCGACCGTGTCCGCCTGCCGTTCCTCAAGCGCTTCGCCCTCGACAACGCTTGCAGCGACCGGCGTATCCAGAATGTTGCGATCGTCCCTCAAAGCCGATCCAAGGATCAGCGGCGGCAGCTCCACAGGTGTTTCTTGCGCCTGCGCGCCGTTTGCCAGAACCGCGCTCAGCGCGATACCTCCAAAGATGAATCTCTGCATGTTTTCCCCATTTCAATCCCAAAAGGCGCGATCCTGCCGGGATTGGGTGGGGTGCGCAGCGCGTTTTTGGTACCGCCTCCTTTCCGCAAAGTAAATAATCATCCTAGGGCGCATGGCGTCCCGAGTTCACAACTGTGAACACCGCACAAGCAGTACACACGCTCCGTAAGTTCAAGGTTGTGAACTCATGCAGAACACCGGACCAACGCCATTTTTTTGGTGCACATTGGAACTTTCCGTTCGCCGCCTTGCGCTCAAAGTACCTGACGCCTCTGCCCTACGACTTGACTCACGTAAATCGCTCAAGTGCCTGTGCAACCACGACAGTCACCTGCTCTAGCCCCGTTACCTAAACCGCATCTTGCTACCCGAGGCAGCTTGCGTTCGTTTCCAACGGCGACGTCACCTTTGAGCAGAATTGAGACAATGAGAATCGACAAACGCGACTACAATTTAGCGCACGCAACCTTACGACCTCGGCAAGATGCGATTCATCAGCCAGATGTGCCGAGCAGCTAAAGCAACGCTCTGCTTCATCGCCAAAACCTACTAGGCCAAATAAACCAATGGTCGCGGTTTATCAGGTATTGCGGCAACCCCTGAGACATGGTTTCTAAAGACAAACCTTCGGGATCCCCAGCCCCTGCCAGGCTTCCCCAGATGCAATGACGGGAGAAGAGAATGGGGGCGATATGCGCGCGTTGCGTGGCGCTGCTGATGACAGTGTGGGGTGTAACTGCTCAGGCCGATGAAGTTGATCTGAGCGATAAAATCGCCATCGAACTCAATACGGTAGCTGAGGGTCAGGGTAGCTGTACACTCACCTTTTTGGTGACGAATGGGCATGCGGTGGACATTGAGCAGCTGGTCTATGAGACGGTACTGTTTGATTCCAATGGGGCGGTTGACCGCCTGACCCTGTTTGACTTTGGAGCTTTGCCTGTGGCCCGGCCACGCGTGCGCCAATTTGCGGTGTCTGATCTGGCATGCCGCGATTTGGGACGCGTTTTGTTCAATGGACTGCACACTTGCGTGGCGCAAGGGCTGGAGAAGGCCGTCTGCGCAGCAGGTTTGGTCCCATCAAGCCGCGTTTCGGTCGAGGTTCTGGGCTGATGCTGGAGCTGGTTCTTTCGCAATTGCACGCGCTTTTCGAACTCGGTGGGCCTGTTGTCATGCTGTTGCTGTTTGTGTCGATGCTTGCGCTGGCGGTCGTACTTTACAAACTCTGGCAGTTGTCAGTATCCCATGTGGGTCGTCACGCAGCGTTGCGCGAAGCTGTGCGCGCTTGGGATGCAGGCCATCGTTCGGACGCACGCGAGGCATTGGGCCGTTCTCAAAGCTACCTTGCACCGATCGTATCAGCCGCATTTGATGGAGGCGACAAAGAGCGGTTGCAGGCGATGGCCGAAGAGCGATTTGCAACACTGGAACGTGGGTTCCGATTTCTGGACTCAGTGGCCCAACTTGCCCCGCTTTTGGGCTTGTTTGGGACTGTTTTGGGGATGATCCAAGCGTTTCAGTCCTTGCAGGAGGCTGGGGCTCAGGTCGATCCGTCCCTGCTGGCAGGCGGGATCTGGGTGGCTCTGCTCACAACGGCTGTGGGGCTGGTGGTGGCCATGCCGACAGCCTTTGTGCTGGCGTGGTTGGAGGGTCGAATGGATGCAGAGCGGGTTGCGGCAGATACGTTCATTCTGACAGCGCTGGCACCAACCGGATCTGCCATGAGCCCTCCTGAACCGGGCATGGAACTTGACCATGGCTAGAGCGCGCAGAACACGGCGGCGACTCTCGATGACCTCTCTTATCGACGTGATTTTTCTGCTGTTGTTGTTCTTTATGCTGACGTCGACATTCTCCAACTTTGGCGAAATCGAACTGAGCGCAAGTGGGGCAGCGCAGGGCGCAGAAGCTTCGCAGCTGCCACCCCTGTTTCTGCGCCTTGGCGAGACAGACATGTCCGTGAACGGCGACGCTTTGGCTCTGACGTCGCTGGCAGCGCGGTTGAAGGGTTCGGGCGGTGCACCGGTGCTGGTGAGCGTGCAAGCGGACGTCACAGCGCAGCGATTGACTGATGTGCTGGTGGTGATGCGTGCCATTCCTGACTTGAATGTTACCATCCTCGGAGGCGCGTGATGAGGGTTCGGCGCAGAGCGACCCAAAAGCGCGAACCGACGATTGCCTTGATCAACATTGTTTTTCTGATGTTGGTCTTTTTCATGGTCGCCGGCACGCTGTCTCCGCCCCTTGATCGCGACATTGCGCTGGTGAACACCAAAGATCTGGAGGCACGCCCACCGCCCGATGCGCTGGTGGTACATGCAGATGGGCGGCTGAGCTTTCGCGGGCGCGACCAGACGGATGCGCAGGCTTACATGGGCACGCTTGAGTTTGAAGCCAAAGAGGTTGTCAGGCTTGTGCCGGATCGCAACTTGCCTGCATTGGAGATGATTGAAATAGGCCGGGCGCTACGCGCAGCTGGGGCCGCTTCTGTGGTCATTGTCAGCGAAAGGGGGCTCGAATGATCGTGGCATCCCGTAGGATTGCTGTCCTTTCGATGGCAGTGGCCGGTGCAGCGCATCTGGGTGGTGTGACATGGTTTGTGCCGCAGGAAACCGTTCGGATCGCAGGCGGGCAGGTGGGTGCAACTCAAGCCTCGCTTGGGGATGCGTTTCAAGACATGGTGACCGGAACGCTGACGGCAATGGAGACGACGGACGTCGCCAAAGACGTGCCGACCGAAGATCGGGTCGAGGCCGTCAAACCACCAGAAACTGCGAAAACGTCTGCGCCAGAGACTGTGGTGTCAGCCATTGAAACCACAGAACTGATTGAAGTGACCCAACCGGATCAACCTGCTGATGTCGTCAGGACAATACAGCCCGTGCAGCAGGCTGAGTTGGCAAGCAATGCGGACACCCAAGCGCAAGAGATGCCACTGGAAACCGCACTTGGTGAAGCCAGTGCGCGCGTTAGCAGCGCGACCTCGGCAGTCGCTCCACTCGACCTGACTGTGACGGTTAAACCTGACGCGCTTGAATCGCTGACAGCAATGAACCCGACCGACGACATTGTTCCGCCCGCGTTACAAAACACGCAGTCCATCGACCCGTCCCCTGAGCGGTCGGCGGCTCTTACGCAAGTTAAACCT
Organism: Pseudomonadota bacterium; assembly: GCA_038529225.1. Lineage (GTDB taxonomy): Bacteria > Pseudomonadota > Alphaproteobacteria > Rhodobacterales > Rhodobacteraceae > Tateyamaria. The sequence continues at coordinate 6,389 of JBCBDZ010000065.1, forward strand.
CCTGATCAGACTGTGCTCCAGGTTCTGACTGCGGAAGAACCTGATCAGGTCCAAGTCACCCAGTCGCTCCGCCCAAACGTGCGGTCGAGGGAGTTTGAAGAGAGGCATGCAAGCAAAGTCCAGCCGCCAAAACCGGTTCCAGTGCCGCGCGCTGCGCCGCAGCCACAGGGCAATCAGGCGGCGGACAATCGCCGTGTGGGGCAGGCCGATGGAGCGGTGGCCGCAGCGCCAGCCCGGCGCACGACAGACAGGTCTAACGCATCGGTCGTAGGCAATGCCGCAGTCAGCAACTATGACGGGCAGGTCATGCGCAGGATTCAACGTGTGCGTCGGCCCACTTCCGGCATCGATGCGTCCGCCGTCGTTGCATTCCGCATCGCCGGAAATGGTGGCCTGAGTGCTCTGTCCATCGCACGAAGTTCGGGCAACGCCCAGCTGGATCGAACTGCGTTGCTGGTGATCCAGCGTGCCGCCCCGTTTCCACCACCACCGCGAGGCGCACGTCGGCTTTTTACAATACCAATCAAAGGGAGATGACATCCCAGCGCATGCCCGTTTGCAGACCGCCAGGCCCATCAGTGTGACAGATGATCCGATACTACCTTCTCATGTACTTTCTGCTCGGCCTTGCAGGGCTTACAGCATTGTTTGTACTGCGTAACACTCCGCAGAACGTGGTGGTTTTTTGCGGCGGGCCCGCGACCTATCCGGTATCTCGCCTGGCCGACTCACAGGATGTGGGTGCGATGGCCTATCTTGGTGAAAGGCTGGTGGAACCGGCATGTACGCCAGCCGAACGGGTGCGCGGAGCAGGCTATTTGGCCGAGGCGGCAGATGCCGGACATCCTGAGGCCATGTTTGTCCTTGGCCAGATCAAGCTGGCGGAGGATGATGCGCGCAATGGGTTGGCGTTGATCCGGCAGAGCGCGGCGGCCGGACATGTCGTGGCGCGTGCGTATCTGACATCGCGCGCGGCACCACGGGATGGCGGGCGCACCGCCTGTCTGGGTCTTTTGGCGATGCACTACCCGTTTGAAGATGATGCGGATCATCTGTCCAGTGCGTGCGACTAAAGCGTTACGCGAATAACCTGACTCACTAAACGCTGCCTGAAATCGAGGATTTCAACGCGTTAAGTGATGCGTGATGTCTCAGGTGTTTCGTCAAACGCTCTCGTCAGCGGCGATCTGCTGGATTACCGAAAAGCCTTCGAAGGTGGGGCTGCCCTGATGCAGTTTCGCGGTTTGGCCTGCATCCTTGTGTGCCGCGCGGAAGGCGTCAGATCGGGTCCAAGCCCGAAACGTGTCTTCGGATGACCAGACCGTATGCGAAGCGTAAAGGCGTGTCCCATCCTCGGCCTCCGGCCCTTTGAGCATGTGGAACTCCACAAAGCCGTCCATCGTCTTGAGGTGGCTGTCCCGTCCCAGCCAGAGCGCTTCGAAAGCATCCGCGTTTTCGGCAGTGACGGTAAATCGGTTCATGGCGATGAACATGGGGTGTCCTTTTTTGGTTTAACGTGTCCAATATGCGGCCGCTTTGGAACCGGGCCCGGCGCGTTCATGCTGAGCGAGCCAGTTGCGCGCCTGTGCGGCCAGGTTCCGTTCCGCGGCGAAGAAGATATGCCGTTCGGTGTCAGGCACATTGAGCTTGTCCAGTGACCCGAGCAAGGCCTGATCGTCGTTCATATCCAGCCACGTGAGTTCGATATCAGCCTGTGTTTCGATGTCTTGTGCGTCGTTTGGGTGGCGGGTTGCGATGAAGGCCTGGCCAGTGGTACCCTTGGCTGCGTCCTCGATAATGCGCAGGATCACGGGCAGGGCGGTTTCATCTCCGATCAGGCCAAGCCACTTGGCATCGGGGTGTTTGGAGCCGCTTGGACCGTGCAATGCAACTTCGTCCCCTTGGGCGATGTCATCGCACCACTCCGTCACACGTCCGCCCGCGTGCAGCACGATGTCGACGTCGATCCAAGTGCCCTGTCGGCAAATGCGGCGTACCGTGTAGGGCGGGCGGTGCCAGGTCGCCATCCCGCCCGGCCATTGAGTGAGCCCCCCGGCATCAAGTGTGGGCCAGCCGGGGCGGTCAGGATGCAAAAGCAAGCGGAAGTGCAGGCCCGCATTTGGGGCCTTGAACGCCTTGAAATCCCCTGCAAGTCGCAGCCTTGCAAAGTTGGGAGATAGGGGAAGGACACCAATTACGGTGCCGATCGTCTGGTTGAGTGGCATAGCCCCTGTTTGCCGAGCCCACGTGATCGGCACGCCCAGAGACAGATCCTTGAGCCGCCGTGCATAAAGATCGGTAAGCAGTTGCAATTCCGCAGGTGTACGCGCGGTCAGCGTCAGTTCGGTGCCAGTGTCGGTGGGATCAAAGCGAACATCGCCCAGCGGGGCGTCAATGGTCATCGCATTGCCGTATCGTTTGACACCAAATCCATTGCGTTCGGCGATCGCGGCAAGCGGGTCCAGCAGGGCGGGGCCGGTGATGGCGACGGTGGCGCTGTGTGAATTGGTGGCAGGTGTCATGGCAGGCCTTTTTGGTCGGAACGGATGACAGCTGGGCACGGCCTGGCGCAGGAACCAAAGCAGGGTTTGTCCCCGCGTGCAAGCGTCAGGTGAGTGCGACGAGGTGGTTGTCAAAGGCGAGCGGGTGCGCATGCAATCGTGTAAAACTGTTTTGCGAAAGACGGTGCACCTGGCCAAGGCCGTCCGTCGCCAGACAAGTGCCGTCCAGGGCGGTGCAGAGACCACAGATATCCGGTGCGCGGTGGGAGGCGGTCAGACCGCCCCATTGATCAAAGTGAAACGCCCGGTTTCCGCGCGGGGAGGAAGCGGCATAGCTGCGCCCAAAGGCGCTGACGCTGCCGATATATCCGTCGAGGCGATAGAGCGCGGCCTCATCCATCTGCGCGGCCGTTAGAGTTCCGTTCCCGGAATAGAGCGCAACGAGCGCAGGGGCGTCGAACGGATCGCCCTGCCATTGGAAACCACATACGACCGTCCCGTTAGGTGCCGCCGCGATGTGGCGCAGGGAGTTCTGGTGAATGTCACTCTCCACCTCTGCGTGATCCACAAGGGCGCCGTTGGCGTCGAATATGGCCAGGTTTGGGCGCATCGTGTCAAGGTTGAGCTTGTCCCGCCCGCTGGCGGGGTGCGTGCGGATGCCTCCGTTTGCAACGGCCAGCGCGCCGCCCGGCAGACGCAGTATCTCGTGCGGGCCAATCCCGGCAGAGGTGAATTCATCCACACGTGCATAGCCAAGCGTGCGATCCCAAACGCCGATGCGACCCGCGCCGGTGGCGATGTCGTTTTCGGTTGTGAACAACAGTGTGCCGTCGACCGAAAATGCCCCGTGGCCATAGAAGTGGCGCCCCTGGGGTGCGTATAGCGTTTGGAGAATGGCGCCGGTTGCGCAATTGATGACTTTGGCAAAGGCACCAGGGCGGCGGGCGATGGCAACGGCTTCGGCGATATGCGGATGCGCGGCGGCTGCGTGGCCACGGGCGGGCAGGGGCTGCGTAAAGGCGATATCGCCCGCTGCTGTAAGCCCCACGAGCAGATATCGGCCATCTTTGTCCATCGCCGCGCTCAGCGCGACAGGGCTGCCGACATCCGCCCAACCCAAAGTTGGCGTTGCTGAGGCCGACAGGAGTCCGGCAAGGAAGGTGCGGCGGGACGGCATTCAGTCGCCGTCGAGGCTGTTGAATCCTGCGGTGATGCCAAGTGGGGCACCAATCTCGTTGATCACTGCGATCTGAGCGGCGCGCACGGTGCGTTGCAGCACTTCGACTTTGAAGCGTTGCGCAGGATCAGCCACGCCTTGCAAGGCGGGATCATCAAGCGCCTCTGCCCGGGTGCGCGCATCGGCAAAGGCGGCGCGGGTGTCCGTCAGGTCACCGTCATACATCGTGGTTGCCAATGCCTCGAGCGCGGCCAGCGAAAGCTGCACATGGCGCAATGACCGTTCTGATCTGCGGGCCTCGGCCCGGCGAGGGCGGGGGCGATCAAAGGTGCCCAAGGGGCGTCCAAGGCGTTGATCATGCAGGAATTCGAGACCGGTGGATAAGGCTGTAAAAAGCGTACGCTGCACCTCTTCCACGCTTTGAAACCGATCGTTATCGGCGTCGCGCATCAGATCTGCAAAGGCGGGCCAGTCCTCCAAAATGGCTGCAGACTTATCCGCAAGACCAGTGGCGATGACTTGTGTGAGGCGGCAGGCGTAATCGGCGTCTTCCTGTGGTTCATAGAGCATGCGTTCAAGCGCCGTGAACCCTTGTGCCGCGGCAGAGACATCGGCCCATTGTCCGGGGTCGTTTACGATAGGGTCTTTTGCAGCTGAAAGGCGACCAAGCGCCTTGCCGGTGCTGTCTTTGGGATCCGGCCAAAAAGACATTGTCAGCATCAGGGCCTGATCCTCAATTGGTCCGAACTGGATATGGCTGACACCGATCCACGCGTCATAGGCTGCGTGAAATTCCGGCCGTATTGCTTCTGGCCTACAGTCAGCCGCAGCAGTGGACGCAAGATCATCCGTGGCCTGCGCGAGGACGACGTGCCCCGGCAAAATATGGTCCGTGATTGCACGCTCCACATCGGCAAAGGCGGGCAAGGCGAGGAACGGCAGGATCAGGGCAAAACGCATGTCAAAGGCTTTCCAAAAAACGGATGAGGGCGGCGCGGTCCGGGGACGGCATATTGATGACTGATTGCTTTTGCGCCTCAGCCTCACCCCCATGCCAAAGTACAGCTTCGAGCAGATTGCGCGCGCGCCCATCGTGCAGGAAGTAGGTGTGGCCAGACACTTGCTCGGTCAGACCGATGCCCCAAAGCGGAGGCGTGCGCCATTCCTGCCCGTTCGCGCGCGCCTCGGGGCGGTTGTCAGCGAGACCCGGGCCCATGTCATGCAGCAGCATATCGGTATAGGGCCAGATCAGCTGAAAGCTTTGCTCCGGCTGGTCGGTTAGACGATGCGTGACATGTTTCGGCGTATGGCAGGCGATACAGCCGGTTTCGTAAAACACCTGTTTGCCGCGCAGCACCTGCGCATCCTCAACATCACGGCGCGCAGGCACGCCAAGGTTGGAGGAGTAAAAGGACACCAGCTCAAGCCCGACATCACCGATTTCGGCATTGTCGTGAACGGCCGTGTTGCCGTCGGGCGCGGTGCGACAACGATCCTGAGCCTCTGTGCAGTCACCGTACCCCGCCGGGAAAAGCGTGGTGGATATGCCGATATCGCCTGCAAAAGCAGACGCAGACTGTTCCCAGACTGATGGCTGGCCCGCCTTGAGCCCGAACCGGCCCAGCATCGGTACGCCGTATTCCTGTGACATTACAATTTGTGCACGCCCCGAAATGCCATCGCCATCTGAGTCCTGTGGATCGGCCAGTGCGAGAATGTCTGCTGCCGGAATTGCATCCAAAAGGCCGAGGCCAATCATCTGGGGCGCAACCCGAACGCTGAACATGGCCTCTGCATGCAAGGGGCCATAACCGAGATTGCTGAGCGCATAGGTTGGCGTGCGCAAGGACGCGGTTTCGCCATCTGACAGTGTAATGGTTTCTTCGGTATACGTGACTTCAATCCGACCCTCGGCAAAGTGACCCGCGACCGAAAGGTCTTGAATCTGCCCGCCGTAGTTTGGGTCGGGCAGAGAGGCGAGGTAGCCTTCGATCTCATCGGGACCGGCACCGCCGGGGATCGAGACCCGCATGAGCATCGACGCACGGCTGTCCTCGGGTCCTTCGGGCGGGTGGCCGCGCCCGTCTTTGAGGTGGCAGCGCTGGCAAGAGCGCGCATTAAACAGCGGGCCAAGCCCGTCAGAGGCCAGTGTCGAGGACGGCGAAGACACCCAGAGTTTCTTGAAAAGGCCATTGCCGACTTTGAAGTCGAGCTCTTTTTCGAAAGAAATACTTCCAGATGGCTGGCTAAACGCGTTCCGCGTGTCGGTGACGCGGACAGTTGCCGCGCCTGCGGCGTTCCCCTCGAATTCTTCCGGTTTCGTGAAGTCGGTGGTAGGGGTCACCACGCGCGCAATTCTCGCCGCCTCCGCCTCTGTTCTGGGTACCACTGAAAGGTGTAAGTCGAGCAAGTCAGCGTGTGCGTCTAACATGGTTGACAAATTGCTAACCATAATTGTCAGGAATATCGTTGAAAAACGGTACATAACTTATAAATATACTCAGGAATTCCGAATGGCGAGATGATTCCCGCCCCGTTGTCTGAAAGTGATCTGCGACATGGTGCCTCTAAAGCTAGACCGAGATATTGCGCCGCGACGTCGTACGCCGCTTTCGTCGAAAGATGCCGGATACCTGAACAACCTGCGATTTGTCGCGATGGATTGCCGCGCAAAGCCTCGGGCCAGTTTGTTCGAGGCTTGCGCCTTGCTTCAGACCACGCGCCATTCATCGCGCGCAGCGCATGCAGAGGCGCTTATGCGGTGCTTGAAAGAAGCCCTCGGAAAACCCGCACGGCTACATGCGCCAGGGTCCGAAGAGCTAACGTTTGATGAAAAATGGCTGCTGCAACTTGGTCGGGCTGCATCACTGCATGATGACTCCAGCATGTCATTCCTTTTGGCGAGCCGGGTCAGCGCGGAACACAGGCGTCTGGTGCGGTTTCTGGTGACTCGGATCGCTGACTGTTTTTCTCTGGATTAGAATTATTCTAAAAACCCTTGCCATCGGGATTTGCTTGCCTATTTTCCGTTAGGCAAGCAAGCCGCATCCGCGCGCCAGCCAGCGTAACCGAAAACGAGGGAGCCCGGGATGACCCAAACAGCTGTTGCGCTATCGACAGATGCACGCACCGCCATAGTTGACGCACTGAACCAATCGGTCGCGGAAACCGCCGTGACCACGATGCTGGCGCAGAATTTTCACTGGAATGTAACTGGAATGGCCTTTGGCCCGTTGCATGACCTGTTTCAAAAAATCTATGAAGACCACTTTGTCGCTCAGGACGATCTGGCAGAGCGGATCAAAGCCCTGGATGCGCATGCAGAAGGGACACTGTCAGGCATGCTCAAGCGGTCAAAGATCGATGAGCATGATGGCCATGCGAGTGATCAGGAAATGATCAAGGTTATGCAGGTGGCCCAAGAAACGCTGGCAGCGACCCTGGCCGGATGCGGTGCATTGGCCGCGGGGCATGGCGACACACTGACCGAAGACTTGTGCATTGCCCGCGGTCAGATACACGAGAAATTTGCGTGGTTCCTGCGGTCTCACCTGGCCTGATCCACGCAAAGTCGCACGAGGAAGCAACCTAGAAACCAAGCAACCGTTCCGGCAGCAAGGTCTCCAGGCAGCAACCCATGCAAGGGACCAAAGGGTCCTTGTCTGGTCAAGCCACGTCTCTCTCACAGCGGCGTTTGGCTTGGCCTTTCTTCTTGTGCCCCGTTTGGCATCAATTCAGCGTGTCAATACTCGCAAATGGTGCTTCGAGAATGACGCGCTCTGCACAGACTGACTTGTTCTGGAAACTGCCATCGATACGGCAGGCGCCAATGATCATCTGATAGCTCTCCACTTGTGTTTCCGTGTCGGTACACGGCGCGTTCGGCGTCTCGAACACTGCAGAGGCTGTCGTGCCCGGCGCGACATTCATGAAAGATGCACCCTTGGATCGGCCCACTTGTTTATCCCCGATGAAGTTCAGGAAGAACGCATTGATTTCCGTCAGCGCCGTGTCCCCTTCATTGGTGAGTTCAACGGTTATGGTGCAGTAGTACTCCCGCTTGCCAAGATCTGTCAGGGCAAGGCGGTAGTCCGCCGCCGCAGAAGTCGCACATAGCACGGCGCCTATCACCCATCGGCAGATCATGTCGGCACTCCTTTAGCTCAGAGTTTCAAGCAGCATCGCGTACGGCTGCAATTGGTTTGACCTTTTTCTTGAGGCACTTGCGCATGTATTGTGCAGTCCAGTGCTTGTACTTCCCCATGCGCGACTGTTGTCCAATCAACATCTCAACAAAGGCCTCGCGGTGTTTGTTCTTTTTGAGTTCCTTGAACAGCGATTTTTGCGCTTTCGTCATGGAGCAGCCTATGCAGTGGCCTTCCCGCTTGAATTTGCAAACATCGATACAGGGGCTGGGGGTCTTGGCCATGGATCCTCGCTGATTTTCATCTTGCTGGGGTGGTGGTCTTTTTTTCGATGCGCGCAACAGCCATTTCGGGTTGATGCGCGCATGAGCCACCCTCGCCCAGGGCGGCAGTTGTCGGGGCACGGTGCAGGAGAAGCACATGCCACCGGCATTTCCGGCTTACTGGAAGACCGCGTCGGGATTGTCGAGGCTGTCTGAACCTTCGAACGCAATCTGATCCACACCCAGAGCAGCCACCGCACGTTCGATCGAGCGTGTCTGATCGACAAGGGCGTTCACGGCACCCATGATCAGTGCTTCGCCTTCGGCGTTGCCACGTTCGAGCATGGAATCGTACGCGAATCCAGCTTCGGCCGCGACTTTCATTTCGAGCATTTCAAGAACGGCGGCGCCGAGTCTGGCCTGCATTTCCGCATCGACAGCGGGGTCGGCAGCCGCGACCAACGAGGAAAGCGACTCTCCGGACACAACCGTACCGTCGATACCCGTATAGCTGCCAAGGTACACGTTGCGGATGCCCACAGCATTGTAGAAATGGTCGTTATGCGTGTTGTCGGCAAAGCAGGAATGCTCTTCTTCAGGGTCATTCAGCATAACGCCAAGGCGCATCCGCTCTCCCGCTGTTTCACCGTATGACAACGACCCCATGCCCGTCAGAATTGTCGAAATCCCGGCATTTTCGTCTGCGGTCAGTTGGGTGCGGGCGTCCCCGTCATCCTGCCATTGCGCGACCATCCATTCCAGATCGGACACGAGCAGCTCCGTTGCTGCTGTTAGATAGTCACCGCGGCGGTCGCAGTTCCCGCCTGTGCGCACAGGCGGGAAC
>JBCBDZ010000066.1:0-15206 GCA_038529225.1 Pseudomonadota bacterium
CACCATGGTCCGACGTGATGACAATCATCGTGTCAGCCATGCGGCCGGACTTTTCCATATAGTCAAACAACACGCCCATCTGGTCATCACATTGCTTGATCAGCCCCATATAGGCGGGGATCACGTGTTCGCGCACGTGATCGCGGGAAAAGCACTGACTGACCCGGATGTCGCGATGTGCAGCGAGGAAGGGGTGGCCGCTTTGGCGTTCGCCGTCCGAGCGGATCGGGGCCACCACGTGTTCGGGCCCGTACATGTCGTGATAGGGCGCGGGCACGATATAGGGCCAGTGCGGTTTGATGTAACTCAGGTGGCACAGCCACGGGCGGTCATCCTCCATCGCCCCTTCCATGAACTCCATCGCGCGGTTGGTCATATAGGCGGTTTCGGAGTGTTCTTCGGGGATGTTCGCCTCCAGATGCGAGTTTTCGAGCAACCAGCCGGAGACGAGATTGCCGTCCTTGTCGTAGCCCGAATTGGCAAAGTCCTCCCATGGATTGTCCGAGACGTAACCGTGCGACACGAGGTAGTCGTCATAGGCCGACCACCCTTGCCGGTGGCTGTTGGGGTGCAGTCCGTCGTCGCGGTCAAAGGGTTCAAAGCCGCATTGTGCGACCTTGATCCCGATATCGCTGGTCGGATCAATGCCCAGGCGGGCCATGCCGGGTCGGTCCGGCACCATATGTGTCTTGCCCACCAGCACGGCACGTGCGCCCACCTCGCTGAGGTGATCGCCCAGGGTCGGTTCGCCGACCCGCAGAGGCACGCCGTTCCAGGTGGCGCCATGGCTGCGCACATACCGTCCCGTATAGGCCGACATTCGGGACGGGCCACAGACCGGTGACTGAACATAGGTGTTGGTGAACTGCACGCCGCGCGCGGCCAGCGCGTCGATATTGGGTGTGTGCAGATGCGGGTGTCCGTAGCAACTGAGATAGTCAAAGCGCAGCTGGTCGGCCATGATCCAAAGGACGTTAGGGCGGTCGGTCATTCAGGTCACCTCTGGTTCAAGTATGGTATCGACGGGCGCGCGCAGGGCATCTTCCAGTCGTGAGAGGAGATCGACAAGGGTTGCAAGTTCCTGTTCGGAAAAGCTGTTGCGCAAGGCCTCGCGTCGCCGTTTCATCGCGGGGGATGCGGCGGCGTATGCAGCGCGTCCTGCGCTGTCCAGATCGACAACCACCTGTCGCCCGTCGCTCTGCCCCCGTTTCATCTGTACCAGCCCCTTGCGCTCCATTGCCGGCAGCGCGCGGCTGATGAGGGAGGGGTCAGAGCGCTGGATCTGTGCAAGATCGCGGATTGTCATTGGTCCGGCCTCGTACAGGTCCCACAGCACCCGCCACTCCACTGTCGTCAGCCCGGCTGACTTTTGCAGGATGTGCAGCCCCTGCTGACGCGAGGCGTGATGCGCCGAATCCATACGCGAAAACGGGTTCTTCGCCTCATAGGCGCGGCGCCTTTCGATCCGGTCTTTCTGGCTTCCTGGCCGCTCTGTCATAATTCTTTGCCCCCTCGACATTACTAGACACCGAATAAAATTACGTGACAAGTCATATAATGTCTGCAACTCTAACCCTCGAGACCCCGGTTGCGGGGCAAGGTGCCTCGGGGAGGGGCGCACCACCAGAGGGAGGAAGATCCATGTTTAAAACCGTATTGACCGGTGCCGCGCTGGCACTGGCGCCGATTGCCGTATCTGCGCAGGTCACCTTGACTGCCGAGACATCATCGGCCGGGGGCGGGGCGCATTATGTCTCGACCACTTTTGCCGCCGTGCTGGACAGCGCGGGGGTTGCGAATTTGCAGATGACCGAAGGGGCCACGTTGACCAATTCGGTGCAGGCCGTGGCCGAAGGTCGTCTGGACGTGACCACGGCACCGTTGATCCTGCCGTTCCTGTTGTCGCGTGGCATCGGGCCATACAGCGGCGTCGGGGCTGAAAAAGGGGCAGAACTGGCGGCTGACATTCGCGCGCTTTACTTCCATGCTGCCGCGCACCAGACCTTTGGGTACTACGACTCCAAACCCGTGGCTGACATTCGCGACCTTGATGGTTTGCGCATTTGGAACGGACCCCCGCGCGGTGCGGCGCTGACCTCGGGCCGGGCCATGGTTCAGTTGCTGGGCGGTGTGAAGGATGGTGAAGGCTATGAAGGTGTGCAGACACCGTGGCCGGATGCCGTGTCTACCGTCACCGGAGGTGCCGTTGACGCGTGGAGCATCCCGTCGGCCCTGCCGGGCGGGCGTGAAATCCAGTTTTCGGCGGCTGGCGCAATTACCCTTTACGACATTCCGTCAGATCTTCTGAACAGCGAATTGGGCCAGCAGATCGTCAAGGCTCCGGGGCATGCGCCGTTCTCGGTGCCGGTGGATGTCTATCGCGCCGCCTATGAGGGCAACGACATCACGATTGTGACTGATGACGACACCTTTGACAGCTACTCAACGGCTTTTGCCGAGATCGTCAGTGCCGGTATGGACGAGGACCTGGTGTTTGACATCGTGACAGCGATGCTGGACGCCCAACAGCGATTTGAGGAAGGGGCGCCCATGGGTCCATACCTCAACCTCACCTTTGGCGACATTGATGGTGTGAGCCAGGGTGCGTGCGGCGCCGTGCAGATCAAGATGCACCCCGGTGCCATTCGTGCCTATGAGGCCAAGGGCCACGCCGTGGCGGACTGTCTGCGTCCCTGAGACGATCCGGGCCCGGCTGTTCTGGCCGGGTCCAAACCCCTGATGGGACCTAAGCCATGACAGAGTCCGCCCCGAACGTGCGTCCGACCGGCCAGCGCATTGCGATGGGTCTGGCGCTGGTGCTGGTCATTGTCGGGATGATTAACACGCTGCCCGAGATTGCAGGCTTGCAGGCTTGGGCGCGCGAGGTCACGGGCATTCCGCTGTTGCGGATTTCGGGCTTTGCCACCGAATATTTTTTTCCGCCGGTCTTTTTCCTGATGATGACCATCGTGGTTTTTGACGCCAGCGTCTACCGGGCCTGGAAAAAGGAGCACCCCGAACGCGCCTGGCTGGGTCTGCTGCTGGACCTTGGCCTTCTGTTGGCGGCCTTTCTGGGCGCGTTTGGATATCTGGTCGAGATCGACAGCGTGTGCCTGATTGACCAGATCACCGGGGAGCGCGCCCGTCTGATTGCCGAGGATGCCGCCAACTCAGCGGGCGTGATCCCCGGCATCTCGTTCGAGGCCGAGGTCCCGTCCTGTCAGGCGCGTTTTGGGCCCTGGACGATACCGCTGCTCTTCATCATCATCACTCTGTTTTTCCTGTACAACGTCCGGGTCTGGGGCCTGCCGCTGGTGATCGTGGCGAGCCTTGTGGTGCTTTACACCGTGGGCACGGCCTTTATCTGGATCATGGACTGGTCGGACAACAACTTCTTGCTGACCAAGCTGGGGGCGGATGGCGGCAACGTCATGGATGCGGCCACACAAAAGGCCACGAACGTGTTCATCTCGCCTGACGGCTTCATGGGCCGTTTCATGGATATCGTGGTCAATCAGGTCTTTCCCTACGTGATCCTCGGGGCGCTGTTCGGCACTTCGGCCGGGGGCACATCCCTGATCAAACTGGCGGTGCGGTTGACGCGTAATCTGCGCGGTGGGCCGGCCCACGCGGCCATCGTGTCATCGGCCATGTTCGGCACCATCACCGGAGGGCCGGTCACTAATGTGCTGTCCACGGGACGGTTGACCATTCCGATGATGCTGCGCAACGGGTTCAGCAAGTATTTTGCGGGCGGGGTTGAGGCCGCGGCCTCCTCGGGCGGGCAGATCATGCCTCCGGTGATGGGCGTGGCGGCCTTTGTGCTCGTGGCGCTGACGGCGGTGCCTTACACATCCGTCATCACGGCGGCGTTCCTGCCTGCGATCTGTTTCTTCTTTTCCATCTTTCTGGCGGTCATGTTTCAGGCCCGCCGCGAAAAGGTCGCCGCCATGCGCGAGGTCCCGGAGGATCTGGTGATGGAGCGGCAGGACTGGTACAATCTGGTCATCATCTTTTTGCCGATCCTCACGATCCTGTTCCTTCTGCTGGGCAGCAAGGACGGGGTGGCCGAAGGGCCGCTGGGCTGGATCTTTGGCGCCGACAGTGTGCTTGTCCTGACAATCGTGAACGCCACGGGGGATGCGATTTCTGCCGGGTGGTGGGCGGTTGCCGTGCTGGTGCCGCTGCTGTTTCTGGATCCCGGCACGCGGGCCATGCCATCGCGAGTGCTGGTGTCACTGGCCGAGGGTGGCATCCTTTTGTCCCGCCTGTTTCTGCTGCTGTTTGCAGTGTCGATCATTGCCGCCTTCCTCAATGAAAGCGGGTTGACCGGAGAGCTGACGCGCGCCGTGACGTCGTGGCTGGAAAAGGTGAATGTGCTGCGCCTGTTCGGGTTCGAGATTCCGATTGTGGGCGGTGTATACCTGATGCTGGCGCTGGTCTGTGCGATGCTATGCGCGATCCTGCTGGGGATGGGGATGCCCACGGTGCCGGCTTACGTCAACGTCGCCTTGTTGCTGGGGCCGCTTCTGGCCAACCTTGGTGTCAGCTTTTTCACAGCGCACATGTTTGTCTTTTACTTCGCCGTGGCATCGGCCATCACGCCGCCTGTGGCTGTCGCCGCCTTTGCCGCGGCCTCTGTCACGGGGGGCGAGCCGATGCGCACAGGGGTGGCGGCGGTGCGGGTGGGAATCGTCATGTTCACCATCCCGTTCGTGTTCGCGTGGTATCCCGAGCTGCTTTTGATCGAACAGGCCGTGACGATCACCAACGACGCCGGCCAGCGCGCGTTGATTGAAGGCTACACTGGTGTGGTGGACTGGGGGCAATTGGGTCTGCTGCTGGCGCGGATTGCCTTGTGCCTTTATCTGGTCTCCTCGGCGCTGGCACGCTATGACCGGCTGCGTCTGGCGCAATGGGAAGTCACCTTGCGCCTTCTGGTGGCCGTTCTGGTGCTGTGGAAGACGCCGCTGGTGATGACCGTGGGCCTTGTGGCGGCAGCCCTTTTGCTGGTCTGGCATCATCTGATCAAACCCGCGCCGCCCAAGGATGTGCCTGCACAATGACACCGTTGACAGGCGTGTCGCGACTGGGGCAGGATTATTGCACCAACGGTTCAAATAGTGAACCATTGCGGATTGCAAAGGGCATCTCACATGTTGGATCAAAGCCGTATTGACGACTTGCGCGGGCGTCCTGTGGGACCCGGTTTGCACATCATTGACGGGACGTCAGGGCCTTCAGATGATGGCGCGACTTTACCTGTGATCTCACCCATTGACGGTCAGACCCTGACACAGATTGCGGCAGGGGGTGAGGTCGAAATTGACCGCGCTGTGACTGCGGCACGGCGTGCGTTTGAGGACGGGCGCTGGGCGGGTCTGGCACCCGCGGCGCGGGGTCGTATCCTGCAACGGATTGCCGATGCGATCGAGGCTGAGGCGGATGCACTGGCGGTTCTAGGCGTGCGCGACAACGGGACCGAGATTTCCATGGCCCGCAAGGCCGAACCCGGCAGCGCGGCGGGCACGTTCCGCTATTATGGCGAGCTGTGCGGCAAGGAATACGGTGAGATCGCTCCGACCGCCCCCGGCACACTCGGCCTTGTCCATCATGAACCTGTGGGCGTTGTTGGCGTGATCGTCCCTTGGAATTTCCCGCTGATGATCGGGGCTTGGAAGATCGCGGCAGCCTTGGCGGCAGGCAACTCTGTTGTCCTGAAACCGGCTGAGGTGGCCTCGCTTTCCCTGCTGCGGATGGTTGCGATTTGTCATGAAGCTGGCTTGCCCGATGGTGTCCTGAACGTGGTGACCGGGACTGGGGAGGCCGCGGGCGCGGCGCTGGCGCGGCACATGGATGTGGATGTGCTCGCCTTCACGGGGTCGGGCGCTGTGGGGCGCAAGCTGCTGGAATACGCAGCGCACTCCAACCTCAAGCGGGTCTATCTGGAGCTTGGTGGCAAGTCACCGAACGTCGTCTTTGCCGACACGAGTGATCTGGATCGCGCGGCGGCGGTGGCGGCTGGAGGGATTTTCCGCAATTCCGGGCAGGTCTGTGTGGCTGGGTCACGCTTGCTGGTCGAGCGGTCGATCCACGCTGAATTTGTCGAGCGGCTCATGGCCCATGCGGCTGCGATGCGGGTTGGTGATCCGCTGGATTTGCGCACCAATGCCGGGGCCATCGCCACAGAAACGCAGATGAAGAGCATTCTGGCCGCGTGCGATCACGCCGTTGCCGATGGTGCAGAATTGCGGATGGGCGGTGCGCGCATCGCGGCCGAGACGGGCGGTTACTATATTGGCCCGACGCTGTTCGACAATGCCCCACCAACAAGTGCGCTGGTCCAGAGCGAGATCTTTGGCCCCGTGCTGGCGGTGCAGGCCTTTGACACCGAGGACGAAGCGGTCGCGCTGGCCAACGGTACGGCTTACGGCCTTGCCGCTGCCGTGTTCACCCGTGACATCAGCCGCGCGCATCGCATGGTGTCGCGCCTGCGGGCCGGGGTTGTGCATGTGAACACCTATGGTGGGGCCGACATCACCGTGCCTTTGGGCGGGCATGGACAGTCGGGCAACGGGCATGACAAATCCCCCCATGCGATGGATAAGTATCGCAACCTCAAAACGGCTTGGATCCAGCTATGAATACCTCCAAAACCATCCTTGTCATCGGGACCTACGATACCAAGGATGACGAGCTGTCTTACGTTGCTGATCGCATCCGGTCGCAAGGCGGGGCGGTTCTGAGTATGGACGTGAGCGTGCTGGGCGACCCGAGCGTGCCGTGCGACATCTCCAAACACGAGGTGGCCGCGGCGGGCGGGTCTTCGATCAAAGCCGCGATTGCGTCTGAAGATGAGAACACCGCGATGCAGATCATGGCGCGGGGGGCGGCACTGCTGTGTTCGCAATTGCATAGCGCGGGTCGCATCGACGGGATGATCGCGCTGGGCGGCACCATGGGCACGGACCTTGCGCTGGATTGCGCGCAGGCGCTGCCCTTGGGCGTGCCGAAATACATCGTTTCGACGGTGTCTTTTTCGCCGCTCATCCCGCCGGATCGGTTGTCGCCGGACATTCAGATGATCCTTTGGGCCGGCGGGCTTTACGGGTTGAACGCGGTGTGCAAATCGTCGCTGTCCCAGGCGGCGGGGGCCGTGCTGGGGGCCGCGCGCGCGGTGGAGCCGCCTGTGTCCACCCGGCCCGTGATCGGGATGACCAGCCTTGGGTCGTCCTGCCTGTCCTACATGAAGCTGTTGCGCGCTCCACTGGACGAACGCGGCTTTGATGTTGCGGTGTTTCACGCCACAGGCATGGGTGGGATGGCCTTTGAGGCGCTGGCGCGGCAAGGATACTTTGCTGCCGTGATGGACTTTGCGTTGCCCGAACTGGCAAACCTGATGGTCGGATCGGTTGTCAATTCCGGTCCGGACCGGCTGCGCGGGGCAGGGGACATGGGCATTCCGCAGATCGTGGCCCCGGGTTGTGCTGACCTGATCGACTTTGCAGGCTGGCAGGACATCCCCGAGGCCTATTCGGACCGCCCCTTTCATGCGCACAACCGGCTGATCAAATCCTCTGGCCTGACGGGCGATGAACGCCGTGCGCTGGTGCGCGATATCGTGGCGCGGCTGAAGGGGGCCCAGGGGCCGGTGCATGTGCTGATGCCGCGCGGCGGGGTCGAGGCGTGGGATGTGGAAGGGGGCGCGACCCATGATCCCGAGGCGCTTGCCGCGATGGTCGACGAGGCGGAACGTGCCGTCAAGGACCCGGTGCGCCTGTCCGTGCTGGAGTGCCACATCAATGATGCAGCCTTTGCCGAGGCCGCGCTGGCGGTGCTGGATGGCTGGATCGAAGACGGCACGCTGGATCAGGGTGCGCGCGCATGATCGACAAGCTGATCAATCTGGATCACGCCTTTTTTGCGCAGCCCTTGCGCCGTTATCTGACCCTTGCCGTCTGCTTCGGTTGGGGAGGTTTTGAGGCCTTCATCGGCAATTTGGGATGGGCCGCGATCTTTTTCGGGCTGGGTGCGGTCGCCCTTTGGCAGTTCCGCAAGATTGACTGGTCCAAGTACGAGGGCGGTCACTAGGCGTCGTTCCTCGGTCGCGGTGCCACCGATGCCGGTCAGTCGCGCCTCCGGCCGCGTGCGCTGCGTCTTGCTGCGATCCACAACGCGCCATAGTGCATACAGTATATGGCGCCATGGGGCGGCCAGTGTCGTGCCGGCACGGCGGGGTGCCGTTGCACCCTGGGATGATCCAGGCTGACGTCACGCTTTCCACATGCGCCGGGATCAGGTGCAAGTGTGCCTGCCAAGACAGGCCGGGAGATGCGGAGGGGCTACCTGAACATCGGCGGGCGTGCATCCAGCCAAGCACCGTTTTCCTTGCCCGATTGCGCCACGGCGAACACCGCCGCCATGGAACGCACCCCGTCTTCGGCCCTTGGGTAGAGGTTGGCGGCCGGGTCCATGGCCCGTCCTTCTTTGCGTGCGCGAATGGCTTCGGAGAGGTCGGCATAGATGTTTGCAAAGGCCAGCGGCATCCCTTCGGCATGGCCGACCGTCACGCGACTGGTGCGGTCGGCTTCGGGCGAAAGGTTGCCTTCGCCCCGCTCGATCACCTGCAACCGCTTTCCCAGCGGCATGTAGAACAACTGGTTGGGCTGTTCCTGGCTCCACCGCAGACCGCCGGTTTCGCCGAACACCTGAATGCCCAGCCCGTGTTGGCGCCCGATGGCGACCGAACTGGTCCAGAGTCGCCCAACCGTGCCCCCGTCCATTCGAAAGTTGACCATCGCGTCGTCTTCGAGTGCGCGCACATCGATGCAGGACACGATGTCGGCAGAAAGTCTGGTCACCTCTTGCCCCGTCACGAAGGAGGCCATGTGCAGCGCATGGATACCGCAATCGGCAAATTGCGCTGACACGCCTGCCTGGGCAGGGTCATAGCGCCATCGCACGCGGGGGTTGTCGGCGTCTGCCGCATCGGCGTGATGGCCGTGTGCGAATTCGGTCGCCACCAGACGCACCTTGCCAATGTCGCCGCGCGCCACCATTGCCCGCATGTGCCGCACAAGGGAGTACCCGGTATAGCCGTAGTTGACCGCGCAGATGTTGCCGGTGTCGCGGGCGATTTTCACGATCTCTTCGCCCTCTTGTACGGTCATAGTCATCGGTTTTTCGCACAGCACGTGAAAGCCAGCCTGTAGAAAGGCCTTGGTGATTTCGAAATGGGTGGCGTTGGGCGTGGCAACGGTGACCAGATCAACCCGGTCATCGCGGGCGCTCTCGCCCATCAGCATGTCTTGCCAGCTGCCATAGGCGCGGTCGCCCAATCCCAGCCGCTGACCGTACTCGCGCCCCGCATCAGCCCGGTGATCCAGTGCCCCCGCGCTGAATTCAAAGAGGCCGTCCAGCCCTGCGCCAAGACGGTGAGCGGGGCCGATCTGACTGCCCTCACCACCGCCGATCATGCCCCATTGCAGCTTTTTCATATGTTGTCTCCCGTAAGGCGGACGTGTCGTCCGCCCTGCTTAAAACCCTATGGATTCCAGATATGTTCGGTTTGCGTGCGCATCATCGACGGGTGATGTCGTGCCTTCGGGGTCGCAATCCTGTTCCACCGTGCACCATCCGTCAAAGCCCGCATCCAGCAGGATTTGACGGACCGTCGAAAAATCAACGTCACCGTCCCCAAGGTTGCAGAAAATGCCTTGCCCGCAGGCGTCATAGAACCCGGTGCGCCTGGCGATCACGTCCGCTTTGACCTGCGGGTCGATATCCTTGAAATGCATGTAGCTGATGCGCCCGATATGGCGGCGCATGAAGGCGACGGGGTCAAAGCCCGCATAGGAATGGTGCCCGGTGTCAAAGCAGATCTTGAGGATCGTTTCGTCGACCTCGTCCAGCAGTTTTTCGAGTTCCGGTTCAAAGTCCATGAACCCGGCGGCGTGGGCGTGGATGCCGACGGTCAGACCGTACTCCTCGCTGCCCATTTTCGCGACGCTGGCAATGCGGTCGCGAAAGGCCGCCCATTCGGCGGCGTCCATCTGTTCTGCCTCGTTAGCGCGGCCCGCGGTCGGCGCACGGCGCTCGGATATCGAGTCGATCAGTACCAGGTGCTGCGCGCCATGTGCCTTGAGGGCTGCGCAAGTACGTTGCGCGGCATCCATCACCTCGTCCCATCTGGATGGGTCGTGAAACGGGCGGAACACCACACCGCCGACGAGTCCCTGGCCGTGCTCTGCGAGTGCGTCGCCCAGCTCTGCAGGGTCTTCGGGCATGTACCCCACGGGCCCCAGTTCGATGCCCGTGTACCCGGCGGCTGCGTTTTCGCGCAGCACCTGCCGCCAGTCTGGATTGCGCGGATCATCCGCGAATTCCACGCCCCAGGAGCAGGGGGCATTGCCGATCTTGATCATGGTGTCTTGCCTTTCAAAAATCTGCCACGTTGACCCATGTCCCGGTGCGGGAGGAGGCGAGGCTGGCTGCGACCACCTGATTGACCGCAAGCCCTTCTTCAAAAGTGGGCCAGACGGGGTCACCGGTGGCGATGGCAGTCAGGAAATCCTTGGCCTCGATGATGATCTGGTCCTGATACCCGGTCCCGTGACCGGGCCCCTGACAAAAGCCCAGATAGTCGGGATGGGCCGGACCGGTGAGGATCTTGCGAAAACCGCGCTCGGCCTCTGGTCCTTCGGCGGTGTAGAGCCACAGGGCGTTCTGATCTTCACCATCAAAGCGGATCGCACCTTTTGTCCCATAGATATCATAGGCATAGCCCATTTTGCGCCCTGTCGCGACGCGGCTGACAAAGATCGAGCCGTGGGTGCCATTTGCGAAACGCACTGTCAGGTGCGCCTGATCGTCATTGGTCACAGCGACCCCGCCGCGCGTGGCGTGTACGGTTTCGGCCAAAGCAAAAACGCGTTCTATGGGCCCCATCAACGCATGCGCACAGTTGATCGGGTGCGGGGCGAGGTCGCCCATGCAGCCGTTCGCCTCTCCGTCCGTGCGCCAGGATGCGGGCAGGTCAGGGTCGGCCAGAAAGTCCTCGGTCATTTCGCCCCGAAAGGAGGTGATTTGCCCGATCCGCCCTTCCGCGATCAGGGCGCGCGCATACTGCGTGGCGGGCGTGCGGATGTAGTTAAAGCCGATCATGTTGGCGACGCCGGCTTTGCGCGCGGCCTCGACCATCTCGCGGGCTTGTTCGGGGGTGTCTGCCAGCGGTTTTTCGCACAACACAGGCTTGCCAAGCGCAAAGGCGGCCACGGCGATGTCGCGGTGTGTGTCCTGCGGGGAGGCGATCACGATCGCTTCGACCTTGGGGTCGTTCACGAGCACTTGCCAGTCATCGGTGCTGCGCGCAAACCCGAAGGCGTTCCGGTAGCGGTCCGCAGACCGCGCTGTGCTCGCGCACACCATCTCGAGCCGTGGGCGCAAGGCCGTGTCAAACACCGCACCCACAGCGCCAAACGCCACCGCATGGGCCTTGCCCATGTAGCCACCGCCAACGATCCCGATCCCGATCTCCGGCCTGTTTTCCGACATGGACGCTCCTCATGAAAACGTATTGCAACCGGTTGGCGGGTTGGTATCGTCATTGCCGAAGACGGGTCAACGCAGAATCGTGAAACGAAGCGCGTGAGAAAGCCCGGCCAAGGGGGGCTTTGTGCAGCTGCGATCAGAGAACACCAGCGCTGTACCGACGCTTTTTGCGAAAGGGCGCGGATGAGCGCGCTGATTGACGGCATAAAGGCCAATAACTTTGTCATCGTGGGCCGTGCGGGCATCGACTTTTTCACCGATGCCGGTGTGCGGGCCGAAGATGCCGAGCGTGTCGCCGTCGATCTGGGCGGCTCTGCGGCCAATATCGGGGCGGGCATATGCAAGCTGGGTGGCCGCGCGGCTTTGGTCACGTCTGTTTCGGATGACTCCGTGGGCAGCTATTGCATCAACCGCCTTGCCCATTACGGCGTGGACGCCACCCACGTGTCGCGCGTCGGGGGGGAAGCACGCAATTCGCTGGCCTTTTACGAAAGTGTCCTGGAGGGGCATCGCAATGTCATCTACCGCAACGGCGCGGCGGATTTCGAGATGGGTATCGCGCAGGTCGAGGCCGTGGATTATTCCGCTTTCGGCGCACTGATCACTGCGGGCACCGTCTTTGCCGCAGAGCCATCGCGCAGTGCCGCCTTTCGCGCCTTTGAACTGGCCAAGGCCGCAGGTTTGCCCATCATCTTTGACGTGGACTACCGCCCCTATTCCTGGCCCTCTCCGCAAGTCGCCTCGGACGTGTTGAGCCGTGCGGCGGATGGGGCCGACATGATCGTGGGCAATGACGAAGAATTCGGGTTCATGGCCGGAGGCATCGACAAGGGGCAGGCCAAGGCGCACAGCCTGTCAGAGACGAGCGCAGAGGTTGTGATCTACAAAATGGGTGAAAAGGGTGCTGTTACATACGCGGGCGGCGAGGTGATCAGCACAGGCATCTACCCTGTCACCGCGATCAAACCCGTGGGCGCAGGAGATGCGTTCATGGCCGGATTGATGACCGGGATTGCGCAAGGCCAGACTCTGCGTGATGCCATCCTGCGCGGCTCTGCCTGTGCGTCCATCACCGTGTCGCGCCCCGGCTGCGCCCCTGCGATACCCGACCCCGGCACCCTTGCCGCATTCCTCGCCGATCATCCCGGCCCGACTGCCCCGTAATTCTTTAGACAGGAGCCCGCGCATGCACATCGCGCCCTTTGACAACCAGAACAAACCCATTGTCGATGTGGGCGATGCGACCGTCCCGCTCAATTACTTCAACATCGTGAAGCTGGAGAAAGGGCAGGCGTTTGAATACAGCGTTCCCGGATTCGAGACCTGTATCGTGCCGGCCACGGGCACGGTGGATGTCGATGTCGAAGGGTTCAAGGTCGCAGCCCTTGGCGGGCGCGGTGTCGATGTGTGGGACGGGGAGCCCGAAGGCGTCTATGTGCCCACCGCTGCGCGCGCCGAGATGGTGTGCACGTCCGACACTGCCGAGGTGTTTGTGGCTGGTGCCAAATATGACAAGGTGCTTGAGGCCTTTGCCGTCCGCTCGGACGAATTGGACCTTGTGCAATACGGCTCGGACGACACCAAAACGCACCGCAAGATCAAGCACATTCTGGGCACCAAGTATCACGACAAGGTCGGTCGCCTGCTGGTGTCGGAGTTGTTCACCGTGGGGCAGGGCGGCTGGTCGGGGTTTCCAAGTCACAAGCATGACACCGACCGCCTGCCGATCGAGACGCGCCATGACGAGACCTACAATTTCCGCTTTCGCCCCAATCACGGCTCGGGCGTGCAGATGCTG
Source organism: Pseudomonadota bacterium (assembly GCA_038529225.1). GTDB lineage: Bacteria > Pseudomonadota > Alphaproteobacteria > Rhodobacterales > Rhodobacteraceae > Tateyamaria. The sequence continues at coordinate 13,349 of JBCBDZ010000066.1, forward strand.
CAGCGCGAGGAAGGCAAAGCGGGCGATGCCTATCACATCGTGGATGGATCGACGATTTGTCTGGATTCGGGCTATCACCCCTGCGCCGTGCTACCGGGCTACGAGATGTATTATTTCACCATCCTTGGCGGGTTGAGCCAGCGGTCTTTGGTGCAGTATTTCCAACCCTCTCATGCGGATCAGATCGAGACGATACCGGGCATCAAAGATATGATCGCGAAATTTAAGTAACGCACCGCCGGGCCGCCGCCGGTGACGGACAGATATGCCAATTGCGACCCTTTCAGATGTGTTGAAGCCCGCCTTGTCACAAGGCCATGCCGTTGCGGGCCTTGTCTGCCTCGGCTGGGAGGACATGTGCGCCTACGTTGCTGCGGCCGAGGCCGAGGGCTGTCCGGTGATCCTGCAGGCGGGTCCGTCCTGCCGCGCGCACACCCCGCTGCCGATTCTGGGGGCGATGTTTCGCAATCTGGCCGACGCGGCATCCGTGCCGGTCGTGGCGCATCTGGATCATGGCTATACGTTTGAAGAGTGCAAGGAGGCGCTCGAGTCCGGCTTTACCTCGCTGATGTTTGATGGCTCCCGCCTGCCCTTGACCGAAAACATTGACGCAACCGCCGCCATTGCCGAGATGGCGCACAAGGCGGGGATTTCCTGTGAGGGCGAGATCGGATTTGTCGGGTATGACAAGGGCGAGGCGTCGGCGGGCACGGATCCGCAAGAGGCTGCTGTCTTTGCCCGCGAGACCGGCGTGGACGCGATGGCGATATCGGTGGGCAATGTGCATCTGCAAACCGATCAGTCCGGCGGGCTGGACGCGGCACGCATTGCCGCCATTCAGGGGGTGACGGAGGTGCCCTTGGTCATTCATGGCGGCTCGGGCGTGCCCGCAGCGCAGCGCCGCGCGCTGGCCACCGGCACGCATATCTGCAAGTTCAATATCGGGACAGAGTTGCGCCAGGCCTTTGGCGCCGCGTTGCGCGCGAGCGTGAACAGCGACCCGGCCCGTTACGACAGGGTGGCGATCCTGAAGGACATCCATGACCCGTTGGTTGACGCCACGCGCACTGTCTTGCGGACAATGCGCGCCTAGATCGCCGCGCTGTAGGTGCGTTCGCCAGAGGTGGCTGCGCTGGGTGTGACCAGTTGAACGGCAATGAGGCGCACCAGCGGGTGCGCCCAGCGATTGATCGACAGGGTTCTCCCATCCCATCTGACGGCCCCGTCAAAGTCACGTGTCACGCGGGCGATATCCGCCATGAGTTCAGCATCTGCGCGTTGTGCATCACTCAGATCAGCACTGTGATAGCACATCAATTGCTCGACCAGATTGGCCTTGAGACGATCGCGCGCGCTCAGCGCGTAGCCGCGCCACGTGGCACCTTTTCCGGCATCGACCTTGTCAGCGTACTGCCCGGTCACCGGGATGTTCTGGGCAAAGCCATCGGGGTAAGTTGAGATGGCCGAGGCACCCAGTCCGATCAGGTAAGGTGTGCGGTCGTCGGTGTAGCCCTGAAAGGAACGCTTTAGCGTCTTGCTGAAATAGGCCTTGGCCAGTGAATCGCCGGGCAGGGCAAAGTGGTCGATTCCAATCTGCACATATCCCTGACCCAAAAGCGTGCGCCGCGCCTGATCAAACAGGGCAAGGCGGGTTTTGGGGGCGGGCAAGGCATCGCTGGGGATCAGCACCTGCCTTTTGGACATCCATGGCACGTGGGCATAGCCGAACAGCGCGATACGCGTGGGGTGCATGTCCAATGCCGCCTCAAGCGTGGCATCCAGCGTGCGGGCCGTTTGAAACGGCAACCCGTAGAGGAGATCGAAGTTAATCGCCTCGATCCCGCGGGCGCGCAGATCG
>JBCBDZ010000067.1:0-15116 GCA_038529225.1 Pseudomonadota bacterium
GCCGGGGGACGGACTCTTTGATCGCCAATGATTTCGTCAGCTACATCGATGCCGGGCGCGGTGCGGATTCTGTCACGCTGACGGCAGGTGTGGGTGAAGTCGACCTCGGTCGCGGCCGCGATTCATTGACCATCAGCACACTCGAGGGCGTCGCGGATGGCGGCAAAGGCTTTGATACCCTGACCCTCGATATTTCCGAAGCGGGGCAGGTCGATATCGCCATCGACGGCGATGAAGTGACCTTTGTCGGGCGTTTCTCGGGTGAGACGTTCGTGGCCAGTGATTTCGAACAGTTCAATATTGCCGATCAAAGCTTTTCGCTTGCTGAATTGATTGAAGCCTACGACGCCGAGACCCCCTTTATCCAGGTTGGTGGCGGGACGCAGACTGTAACGGTCAACGACCCAGACCCGTCGATTTCGGTGATCTGGGACCGGGTCATACAACAGGCGGTCATCGAGACCGGCGACGGCCCGACGGTAGCATCGCGGGCTTATGCAATGATCCATACGGCCATGTATGATGCGTGGTCGGCTTATGATGCCACAGCCGTGCGCGTATCTTTTGACGCCGAAGGCGACAACCTTGAAGTGACAGGATCAGATGCCGACAAGGCAAAGGCCATGAGCTTTGCGGCCGTCACGATCCTTGAAGGTCTTTATCCCGGCAACGCATCCATCGCGGCGCTTGTCGAGACGGTCATGGTCGACCGCCTGGGCTACACGCTTGAGGATGATGGCTCGATCGCAGCTCAAATCGGCATCGACGCCGCCGAAGATATGCTGGCGTTGCGCGGCACGGACGGATCCAACCAGGCGGGCGGTTACGCGGATGACACGGGGTATGTACCGTTCAACGCGGGCCCCCAGGACATCAACGATATCACGCGCTGGACGCCTGAAAACGTGCCAGTCGATCCCGAAGACGGATCCCCCGAGCAGACGTTTCTCACGCCACAATGGCTGAACGTGGAAACCTTTGCAGTGCCAGAGGATGCCGCGGGCGAAACGGACTTTTCGACCCTGCGGCCCGAGGCCCCCCAGCCGTTCTTTACGGACGCCTTCATTTTCGCCAATCCGGATGCTGCCATAGACTTTGAGACCAAAGAGATCGTTGGGCTGGCGGACAATTCGACAATTGCAATCGACAAGTCCATCATCGGGACCGTGGTGAATGCAGGCTTTATCGAGCAGGCTGAAACCGTCATCGATTTCTCTGCAAACCTCACGGACGAAGACAAGATCATCGCCGAGTTCTGGGAAGACGGGGGCGGTACGTCCTTCCCGCCGGGCACATGGATGACCTTTGCCCAGTTTGTTTCCGCCCGTGATGACCACTCGATCGATCAGGATGCGCAGTTGTTCATGGCCATGGGCAATGCGGTGATGGACGCGGGGATCGCGACATGGGAGGCGAAGGTGTTTTACGACTATGCCCGCCCCGTCCGCGCGATCCGTGATCTGGGAGAGCTGGGGCTGATCGGCGAGATGGGTGTGGACGACGTCACAGGCGAGTCCGGCTTTGTCATCGAAGCCTGGGGCGGGATTGACCCGGTGACGGGTTTTGGCCGCGGCACGCAGACCATTCTGGCCGAGAACTTCGTGACCTTTCAGCTGCCCGGCGGAAACGTATCGCCACCTTTCGCGGAATACACATCCGGCCACTCCGCCTTTTCTGCGGCGGGGGCAGCCGTGTTGCAGCTGTTCACCGGGTCGGACGATTTTGGCGGCGCGGTCACGTTTGACGCCGATTCCATCATTTTCGAGGATGGCGTGCCGGATACCGAAACGACACTGGCCTGGGATACCTTCACTGAAGCGGCGGATGAGGCAGGCTTGTCCCGCCTTTACGGTGGCATCCACTTCGAAGAGGGGGACTTTAATGGTCGCACCCTGGGGGCGTCTGTCGGGGCAAGCGCGTTTGAAAACGCACAGTCGTTTATCGATGGCACTGCAACAGACCAGGACAGGCCATTCTATGAACCCATGTGGGACATTGCCTGAGTGGCGGGCTGAACGGTTTTCCGGTTTTGCCTGAACGCTGGAAATGTGGACCTGTGAGGCCTCTCAAAAGGGCCTCTCAGGTGGTTCGGCAACGCTGTGACATTGGCGGTCACTTCGGCTTCATCGCCTTGTCGGGGATGCGTTACATGCCGGTTAAAGTCGGCGGGTTGGTCGGCAGGTGGCCGCCACGGCCTCAAAACAGATCGCGAAAACTGCCGTCACGACTCTCGGAACGCACGATTGAAGTAGTCCGCCATCGGCTTGATCAAGTAAGTGAGGGGTGACCGGTCTTCGGTGCGGATAAACGCCTCGACTGGCATGCCCGGTATCAGGACTTGACCCTCGGCGAGTTTCGCCAACTCACCCGGTTTAAGGACGATTTCCGCCCTGTAATAGCTGGCACCTAGGCTTTCGTCTTCGAATGCGTCAGCAGAGACAAGCGCAACCTGTCCCGTCAGTTCCGGCGTGGTGCGTTGATCCAGCGCGGAGAACCGCAGGTTGACGGACTGGCCGGTGACGATCTGGTCAATGTCGATAGGGTCCACCCGCGCGGCGATGACCAGAGGGCGATCCTGCGGGATCAGGAACAACACGGGATCGGCCGGGCGCACCACGGATCGCACCGCCTGAACGCGCATGTTGTAGACGATGCCGGACAGCGGCGCTCGGACTTGCATCAGATCGATTTCAGACAACAGGGCAAGCCGTTCTTCGGCCAGTTCGAGCTCTCTTGTGCGCAAGTCGCGCAAGCGCGCGATCGCCTCTTCGCGCCGACTTGATGTCAACCGCAAGACTTCGATTTCGATTTCTGTGACACGTTGTTCGGATTGGGCCTTGGACGCAGCCAGTTCGCCCAAACGCCCGTCCAGAGATGCAGCTTCGCGTTGTAACGCCAACACTCCAGAGGCCTGTGTCAATCCACGATCCAGCAGGCTTTGCTGTCCCTGCAATTCCTGTTCGATCAGGCCCAGTTGCCGGGACAGCGAAGTCTCTTGTGCGGCAATGCCGACAATTTGATTTTGCGTCTGTTCAACGCGCCTTTCCAACTGGTCGATCTGGCGTTTCACGGTCTCCGTACGGGCGAGGAATAGATTGCGCTGTCCGTTCACAAGCTCTGCGACATCCGGTCGGGTGCGGGCATGATCAAGCAGGTCCGGGTCGAAAGTAGGGGCGGCCATACCGTCCCGCTCGGCGGCAAGGCGGCCTCTGCGTGCCATGAGTTCGAAAAGCTGGCTTTCGACGATCGCGAGGCGTGTTTGCATTTGCTGCACATCCAACTGGATCAACACATCGCCCGCGTTGACACTATCGCCTTCCGAAACCGCAATCTCTGTCACCACGCCGCCTGTCGGGTGCTGCACGACCTGCCGGTTCTGATCAACTTCAATGCGCCCCGGGGCAATGATTGCACCCGCAATCTGTGTCATCGTGGCCCACGCGCCAAACCCACCAAGCAAGATGACCAGACTAAGCAGACCCAGGACGACTGGCTTTTTCGCTGACCAACGGGTGTCTTTCACGTTACGCCTCCGGCCTGCGATGGCGCCCTTTGGATGTCTTCATAGTTCTTGATCATCGATTTCAGGATCTCGTCCTTGGGACCAAACGCCTTGCTCGAACCGCCATCCATCACCAACAACAGGTCACATTCCTGAATGGCAGCCGGGCGGTGCGCCATTATGATGACAGAACGGGCTTCGGCTTTGGCGGCGCGGATTGCGTTGTTGAGCGCGATTGTCCCTTCATTGTCGAGGTTCGAGTTCGGCTCATCCAGGACAAGAAGAACCGGATCATCGTAGAGTGCGCGCGCCAATCCAACGCGCTGCATTTGCCCTCCGGACAGCCGATGTTGCGCCGCCGAAATGCGTGTGTCGTATCCGTCAGGGAGTTCGAGGATCATCTGGTGTGCATTGGCTTTTTGCGCGGCAGCCACGACTTTTTCAGCGTTGGGATTGTTCGACAACCGGGCGATGTTTTGTGCAATCGTGCCATCAAACAGGGTCACCCGCTGCGGCAGGTATCCGATGTGTCGCCCGCGCACGGCCGGTGCGAATTGGTCCAGCGCAGCCCCATCAAGGCGCAGGGACCCGGCTATCGGACGCCAGACACCTGTCAAACAACGAGCAAGCGTGGATTTACCTGCACCGGATGGCCCAATGACGCCCATCGCCTTTCCCGGGGGCAAATCGAAACTCAGCCCACGCAGCGCCGGAATTCGTTCGCCGGGAGGAGCCACCGTGAGACCCTTGGCCACAAGGTGCGCCGCAGGCACGGGCAGGTCTGTAACCGGGGGTTCAACGGCAACCGCACCAAGCAGTTTGGCAAGCGCATGCCACCCTTTGGTTCCGCGTTGAACGACGGGCCATTGGGTCAGCATCAACTCTATCGGTGCAAGGGCACGGCCCAGCAGGATCGTACCTGCAATCATCGCCCCCGGCGTCATTTCGTTCCGCAACACAAGGTAAGCCCCCAACCCGAGCATCGCACTTTGTAGAAACAGCCGCAGCGTCTTGGTCAAAGACGTAAAACCTCCACCTACGTCCGTTGCCTGGATATGTTCGTTCAACGCGGCACCGCGGGCCTGCTGCCAGCGATCAAATGCGGCATCGCGCATCCCCATGGCCTGCACGGTTTCCGCTTCGAGGCGCAACTGATCCGACATCGCGCCCGCAGTTTGTCCGGCCTGTGTTGCCCGCATTTGCGGTTGTCGCGACAACAGCTGGTTGGCGAGGGTAATCAGGATGAGCACTGCTCCTCCCGCCACGGCCAACCACCCGAGCCACGGGTGAAACACGAAAATGGCCGCAACAAAAATTGGTGTCCACGGCAAGTCAAAGAATGCCATCAAGACCGGAGATGTCAGAAGCCTTTGAACAGCCTCAAGATCTGCGAGGCCTGAATGTGTCTGCTGATCCGGTGCCACAGCCGCCTTGCGCACCACGGCATCAAAGACGCGCCTATCCAGATCCGCTTGAAAACGCGCACCCACCCGCGCCATGATCCGTCCGCGGGCAAAATCGAGCAAGCCCATCACGGCGTAGAGAAACACAACCAGTAGAGACAACGCGATCAGCGTTTCTTCGCTCCGACTGCCCAGTACGCGGTCATAGACCTGCAGCATGTACATGGGCCCCGTCAGCATCAAAAGGTTGGCAAACATGCTGAACAGGCCCACCATCCAGTAAAGCCCCCGGCTTTTGGAGCGGGCGTCTCTGAGTTCGGAATAACCGAGCCTTTTCCAATCTTCGGGCATTAGGATACGATCACTTTGACGGGTTAAAATTTAAGTTATGCCTTGGTCATCACATTTTTAGGACAAGCGTAGTGAAAGTGCACCCACAAACACCGTTCCATACTTGGGGCGGCGCAGTTTTCCCAGACACCTTGCCGCTTTGGTTTGCCCCACGCTTTTGCCAAGAGGTATGTGGGATTTAGGGCAGATGCATTAAAGAATTCTGCAAGCGACGCAGCAAAGTGACGGAAAATGCGTGCTCATTGGATCAAACCATTTCATCCCATGCGACGCCGCTGAGCGGTGGATGTAAACGTGGTGCGTTTGCCGTCCCGACTTCGTCAACAGAACGCAAGCTTGAAGCACCGCAGAACGCAACGCATCGTTTTTCGTTGTTGGCTGAAATTGTCACGTGTCTGTCACGACAGGCAGGTAGATCAAAATTCATTCGGATGAATCGCACATGACAAAAGTAACCTGGACCGTAATTCGCAACGAAATCACAGCAGACATTCGCGCTGGGCGACTGTCGGCGGGAGATCAGTTGCCAACGGAAACGCAGCTTGCGCATCGCTTTCAAAGCGGGCGGCATTCCGTGCGCCGCGCCCTCGAGGCGTTGGCGCGGGAGGGCAAGATCAGTATCGAGCAAGGCCGCGGTACCTTTGTTTCCGACACACCACGGCTGACCTACCAGATCGGCAAACGCACGCGATTGCGCCGCAATCTGATCCCGCAAGGTGTTGATGTGACCAGCGAATTGATCTCGGCCGGCCGGATCAAGGCACCCGACTTTGTCGCGCAGGCGCTGTTGCTCAGGTCTGGCGCGAAGGTGATCGAAAATCAGCGCATCACTCTGGCCAACCAATTGCCCGTGGCTTTCGGCGCCTCCTACCATTGCGCAGAGCGGTTTCCCGACTTTGCGGAACGGCGCGATGTTATGGGGTCGACCACCGAGACTTATCGTTCTTATGGCATCAACGATTACCTGCGCCAGCAAACCGCCATCTATGCGCGCCCCGCGAAACCGGACGAGAGCAAGACCCTCAAGCAGCACGGCGACGTGCCGGTCCTCGTGGTGACGGCTGTGGATGCGACGCCTGACGGCTCACCGATTTCGGTCAGCAGGGTCATTTGGTCTGCGGCACGGGTCACGTTCACGATGGAGCAGGCGGATGGATGACAGGCTGAGCACGTTGGCGCGCGCAGATGCGGCGCGCCTGAAATCCTTTGCCGAAACCCTGATACCGCATCTGGGCGAGATTGACGTGCTGCAGTCGCGCAGCGGGTTGGTGATGCTGCCGATGCGCGACACTGCCGGGGGCGTTGCCTTTCACCTAGGCGAAGTTCTGATGAGCGAAGCGCATATCCGCAGCGGCGCGGTTGATGGCTATGGCATGCGTCGCGGCCATGACCTTGAGGCTGCGATGGCAATGGCATTGGTGGATGTGGCGCTGGCCACCGGAGTGCACGGCGATGCATGCGCGGCATTTTGTGACCGGGAGGCGAGCAGGCTTGAAGCGGAAGACCGCGAAACGTTGCGCCGCGTTGAGGCGACCCGCGTCAACATGGAGACGTTCTGATGCAGGCGGTGCCACACCCGAGTGCTGAAGAGGCCCGCGACAATGCGACCTTCGATGCGCTGCTTTGGGCGCTCAGTCGCCCGGGCCTTGCGCGCACACTGTCCGCTCCCGGCGAAGGTACGATCATCACTGCGCTGCTTGACCGCGAATGCCGGGCCTATTGCGCAGACCCTCGCATGCTGCCTGAGATCATGCGCAGCGGGGCCGAAGTTACGGAGATCACACGTGCCGATCATGTGTTTCTGGGCAGCATGAGCACGAACGATGCGCTGCATGCCGTCGCCATTGGCAGCGACCTTTACCCAGACGATGGCGCGACGGTTGTGATCCGCGCCAAGATTGGTGTTGGCCCGCCGCTGCGCATGACCGGTCCCGGCATCGACGGCGAAATCGTGGTGCGGATTGGCGATCTGCCAGAAGGCTTCTGGGCCACCCGCGCTGCGCGCCTGCGCTACCCGATGGGGTTTGACCTGTTTTTTCTGGACGGTGATCAGGTGGTGGGGGTGCCACGATCCACAGTCGTTTTGACGGCCGACCTCGACACGAAAGGACAGATCTGATGGCCTATGTTGCGACCCGTGGCGGCGAAAAGGCCATTGAACAGTCCGAGCGGCTTTTTCGCGAAGCCATGGGCCCCTTTGATAGGGCACGTGTCGCCGAGATCAGGCAAAGCCTGCCCTACCTGATCGACCGGGTCATGGGCGAGGCCTCGCTTTATGACGAAGACCTCGCCGCTTTGGCCCTCGCGCAAACGGGGGGCGAGCTTTATGAGGCCGTCCTTTTGTTGCGGGCCTGGCGCACGACGCAGCCCCGGCTTTGCGTGGCGGCCCCTGTCGAACAGGACCAACTTTTCACCCATCGCCGCATTTCAGCGGCGTTCAAGGACATTCCCGGCGGGCAGGTTTTGGGGCCAACGCTGGATTACGCGCACCGCATTCTGGCAACAGACGTTCTGCAGGGGGAAATTTACGCCCCCGCAGCGGTGGACGCGGCCCCGGCTCCGGCTCCGGCCTATCAACCTGCTGTCAGCGCATGGCAGGCCGAGAACGACCTGTTGGATCTGCCCCATGAAGATCCGACCGCCGGGAATGACATACCCGATCTCACCCGAGAGCCCTTGCTGTTTCCTTCCAAACGCGCGCACACGCTGCAAAGCCTTGCAAGGGCGGAAACGGGCGGAGTTCTGGCCCTTGGGTATGCGGCGATGCGTGGGTATGGGCAGGCCCATCCGACAGTCAACGAATTGCGCCTTGCCGAAGCAGAGATTGCCGTCGAACATCCCGACGGGCGCACATTCTCGGCCGGTCGGGTCAAGGTCAGTCAGGCCGAGGTTGTCGACAAGAAGGGCGAGAAACTGGGCATCGGCTTTGCCGCGACTTTTGGCTGGAACGAGGTCAAATGCATTGCTGCAGCCACGCTCGATCTGAACAGCCCGGGCGCTGAAAAAGGGTCGGCCACCGAAGAAGAGTTCTTCCTTTATCACACTGAGGGCGTTGAAAGCTCGGGCTTTTGCATCCATTTCAAGCTGCCCCATTACGTGACCTTCCAGTCGGCGCTGGATGCCATGCGGGATGCATCGGCGAAAAAGCAGGCCAAAAAGACACAGGCGGAGCCTGCAGAATGACCCTGAGTGCCCTGACAAAACCGTGGGAAGCCATGAGCTACGGATTTCTGGATGGCTCGGCCAAGCGCGAGTTGCGCCGCAAGATGCTGAAATCTGTTGCCGTGCCCGGTTGCCAAATGCCCTATGCCAGCCGCGAGGTCCCGATGGCGCGCGGATGGGGAACAGGTGGGTTGCAGGTGTCGCTCACTCTGGTGAACCCGGCCACGCGGGTGAAGGTGATCGACCAAGGGGCGGATGACAGCGTCAATGCGGCCTCGATACGGCGTTTCATCGCACGGGTGGCAGGCACGCCGGTCACCATGGACACGCTTGAAGCGGACCTCATACAATCGCGCCACCGCATCCCCGAAGAAGTCCTGCGCGAGAATCAAATCCTTGTTCTGCAGGTCCCCAACCCAGAGCCTTTGCGCCCGGTGCAACCCAACATGTCCTTGGCGCGCCAGATGCATGCAGATGCAGACTACGGACGCATGTGGTTGCAGCTTTATGAGCAGATCGTGCGGTCTGGCCGCGTGATGCAAGGGGCCTCATATCCCAGCCTCGTGCACGGACGCCACGTGATGACCCCGTCGCCCATCCCCCGCTGGGACGTGCCCAAGCTGCACATGGCCAAGCATCTGACGATCCTGTCTGCGGGGAGGGAAAAACGCATCTTTGCCGTACCGCCCTTTACCCGGGTCGAGCCGCTGGTGTTCTCGGACGTGCCTTACCGGGTTGAGGACCATGGGCATCTGACCTGCACACGCTCGGGCACACGCGGCTTCTTCATGAACGAAATCCCGCAAGAGGACGGCAGCGCCACCCATGAGGTTTCTGACAGTGAATGGGGTGTGAAAACCATCCGCGCACGCAATGGCGAAGGCGAGACGCGCGGGCAGACCTGGTACAGGGACGGAGAGATGGCGCCATGGCCCTGACGCTTGACCCACCCCGTATCGTTGAGACGCGCCCCTTGCTGGAAGTACATGGCGTTTCAAAATCCTATGGCACTGTGCAGGCCGTGCAGAACGTGTCGGCCCATGCCTACCCCGGCGAGGTGCTGGGGATCGTGGGCGAAAGTGGCTCGGGCAAATCCACGCTTTTGCGCATGATGAACCTCGAAGAGGTGCCGGATGCGGGCAGCTATACCCTCGATCTGCCAGATGTGGCGGGCAACCTGTTCGACCTTGACCGCTTTGCGCGGCGGATGCTGTGCGCCACGCGGATCGGGATCGTGTACCAGAACCCGCACTTGGGTTTGTTGATGAAGCATTCCTCCTCCGGCAATGTGGCCGAACGACTGCTGGTCGCGGGCGAGCGCAGCTTTGCCACGCTACGTGCGGCAGCGACCGAGGCGCTTGAGGCCTCCGAATTTCCGCTGGAGCGTCTGGACGCGCCGCCTATCGAACTGTCCGGCGGGATGCAGCAACGGGTCCAACTGGCCAAGGCCATCGCGCTCGAACCGGCGCTATTGCTGCTGGATGAACCGACAACAGGTCTGGATGTCAGCGTGCAGGCGCTGGTGCTGGATACGTTGAAACGTCTGCAACAGGATCGCCAAATCACCATGGTGATCGTGAGCCACGATCTGGGTGTCATACGCACCTTGGCCGACCGGGTTATGGTGATGCGGCGCGGTGAGGTGGTCGAAACAGGTTTGGCCGACCAGATTTTTCAGGACCCGCAGCACGCCTATACGCAGCAATTGGTGCACGCAAAGCTATGACACGCGTTCTGGAAATCGTCGGCCTGACAAAGGGGTTTTCACTTCACCACCTGAAAAAGGAAATCGGTGCTTTCGACAGCATCTCCTTTGATGTCGCCGCAGGCGAGTTTGTCCTGCTCAAAGGGGCAAATGGCGCGGGCAAATCCACGCTTTTGCGCACGCTCTATCGGTCTTACCTGCCGCAAGGGGGCGCAATCAGATTTCGTTCCCGGCATGGGCTGATTGATCTGGCGCGCGCCGCTGACGTGGATATCGCGCATCTGCGGCGCACCGAAATCGGCTTTGTCACCCAGTTCCTTACCGCGCGCCCACGGGTCAGTGCCGAGGCGATTGTGGCCGAACCGCTGCGCCTTGCGGGGTGGGACGCACAGCCAGCGCTGGCACAAGCGCGCGCGGCCCTTGAAACCTTTGGGGTGAAGCCGGACCTTTGGGCCGCATATCCCACGACCTTTTCCGGGGGTGAGCAACAAAAGGTCAATCTGGCCCGGGCACTGATCCTGCCGCAAAAGCTGCTTTTGCTGGATGAGCCGACGGCATCGCTTGATGCCAACGCGCGGGCCGCTCTGGTTGCGCGTCTGACCGAACTCAAGGCCGAAGGCACGGCCATGATCGGTGTGTTTCATCATCCGGACGACGTGGTGCACCTGATTGACCGAGTGGTCGATCTGACCCCGAATGCAACAGCGCAAGAGGAACGGGACGATGTGGCTGTGTGACATGAGACTGGTCCTTGCCGACCGGGTGATCGAAAATGCAAACCTGCATCACGAAAACGGTGTGATCACCGAGATTGTTGAAAGCAGCGGGCGACCTTCGGACTTTACGGTCTTTCCCGGCTTTGTCGATATGCATGGCGACATGATCGAACTGGAGCTTGAACCGCGTCCCAAGGTCGATTTCCCGATGGAGGTTGCGGTAGCCCACCTTGATGCAAGGCTCGCGGCTTGCGGGGTGACAACGGCCTATGCCGGTGTGTCGTTTTCGCGCAGTGCAAAAGACGGCGCGCGCCGGTCGTTTGAGCACACAAGCGCGATCATCCGGGCGCTCAAGGACAACATCGAAGGGTTGCGCGTCGATCATCGCATCCATGCGCGTTTCGACATGACCTACACCGACGCCATTGCGGCGCTTGAGAGCTTGCTGGACGCAGGTGCGGTCGATCTTGTTTCGGTGATGGATCACACGCCGGGCCAGGGGCAATACCGCAACGTCGAGACCCTGATTGCCAACCGGGTCAGCGGCGGTCTGAGCGAGGAACAGGCGCGCGCCTATATCGAAAGACGCAAGGGCGACGCCGTGCCGCCAGAACAGATCCTGCGCAATCTCGAACAGGTGTCGCGCCTGTGCAGAAACCACGGAGTGGCAATGGCAAGCCATGACGACGACACTGTCGCAAAGGCCGGTCTGATGGCGGATATCGGGGCCGTGATCAGTGAGTTTCCGGTGACGATCGAGGCCGCCGAAGTGGCGGCGGCGCGCGGGTTGATGATTGCGATGGGTGCGCCCAACGCGATGCGCGGTCAAAGCTATTCCGGAAACCTGTCGGCGCGGGATGCCCATGCTGTGGGGCTTTTGCACATTCTGGCAGCCGACTATCACCCGGCAGCGATCCTGCCGGCGATCCGGGCCCTGGCCCCGACTGATCCGGACGGTCTTGCCGGTGCGGTGCGTTTGGCTTCGGCCAACCCGGCACGCGCCCTCGGGCTTGATGATCGCGGAGAGATTGCACCGGGCAAACGCGCAGATCTTGCCATCGTCGATTCTCGCGACCGCGTTGTGCAGACCTTGCGCGGGGGCGAGGTGATCTTTTCCAACGGATCGTGGTCGGGCGCGGCAAATGCCCCACAGGTTTCTGCCGTAGCTTAATCAAACTTTTACATTTCAGACTCTCAAGCGTCACAGACGGCGTGCATCTTCGGGGTGAAATTCATTCGGATGAATTATGATGTCTGCTGCTCTGACCCTTACTGGCGTATCCAAGGTTTTCGATGAAACCCGCGCCGTCGATGACGTCACTCTGAAGATCGCGCCCGGCCAGTTTGTGGGCGTCATCGGACGTTCCGGTGCTGGCAAGTCCACAATGCTGCGCCTGATCAACCGACTTATCGACCCCACCGCGGGGTCGATTTCTTTTGGAGGGTCGGAGATCACCAGCCTGCGTGGCAAGGCGCTGCGCACATGGCGGCGCGATTGTGCGATGATCTTTCAGCAGTTCAATCTGGTGGATCGACTGGACGTGCTGACAAACGTGCTGATCGGGCGGTTGGCGGAACATGGGTTCCTCAGCTCCATGGCAATGCAGTTCACGGATGCAGAGCGGACAATGGCGCTGCACGCGCTCGACCGGCTTGATCTGGTGCCGCAGGCCTTGCAGCGTGCGGGCACCTTGTCGGGCGGGCAGCAACAACGCGTCGCCATTGCCAAGGCCCTGGTACAACAGCCAAAAATCATGCTGGCGGACGAACCCATCGCCTCCCTTGATCCGGCCAACGCCACGCTGGTCATGGACGGCCTGCGCCAGATCAACAAAGAGGACGGGCTGACCGTTCTCGTCAATCTGCACACACTCGACACTGCGCGCGCCTATTGCGACCGCGTCATCGCGATGCGTGAGGGGCGCGTATTTTTTGACGGAACCGCTGCGCAACTGACCGACGACGTGGTGCGCGACATTTACGGCCTCAAGGGCCTGCAGGAATTCAACGAGGCGGTTACGTCGACACAATCCGTTGCCTTGACCGCGTAATCCAAGTGCCAATCGCCAAACCAACCCTGGGAGACCTGACATGAAATACCTCGCAACAACGGCCCTCACGGCCCTGATGGCCACATCGGCTGTCGCGGCAGACTGGAAAGAAGACTACCAAGTCATCAAGTTCGGCATCCTGTCCGGTGAGAACGAAAAAGACCGGATCGCGCGCTACACCCCGTTCGAGCAATACCTCGAACGCGAGTTGGGCGTTGAGGTCGAAATCTTTACCGCCGGTGCCTATGACGGTGTGATTCAGGCGATGGCCGCGGATCAGATCGAATTCGCCTTCTTTGGCTCTTCGTCCTATGCGGCCGCCTATACGGGTACGGATGGCCAGGTCGAACCGCTGATCTCGCGGCTGCGCCAGGATGGCTCGACCGGGTATTATTCGGTTGTCGTGACCCGCTGCGCAGATGGCTACGACAGCATTCAGGACCTCGAAGGCAAGGTTCTGGCCTTTGCCGACCCTGACAGCACGTCGGGCTATGCGGTGCCCTACTTCAACATCGCCAAGGAAGTGGACCCCAAGACGTTCTTTTCCGCCATCCCGTTCTCCGGCTCGCACGAAGCGGGTGTGGCGGGCGTGGCCCAAGGCACCTTTGACGCTGCCGCCACATGGCAGAACAACGCGGTGGATGGCCGCTGGCAGCGCATGATCGCCAAGGATATGATCTCTGAAGGCGAAATCTGCCCGATCTGGGAAAGCCCTGAAATCACAAATGGTCCGTTCACTGCCCGTGCCAACCTGCCGCAAGAGTTGAAAGACGCGGTCGCCGATGCGCTGATGGCCGTGCCGGAGAAGGACGAAAACGCCTTCAAGATGATGACCGGTTTCACGGCAGACGATCCAAACCCGCAAACCGGTTGGATCCGCGTGGACCACGACCGGTATCAGTGGATCGTGGACATGCGCGACTGGCTGAAAAAGCAGCGCCGTTCGTAAAGCATACACTGCCGGACCCCCGCCCATTCGACGGGGGTTCAGCCGTTTTGGGGTATCCTGAATGACCGCCGCAGCAGATGTGACGCCCTTGCGTCCCATGGATCAGTTCGAACTGGATTATGCATCCCAGCGGCGGCGGGCCAAGCTGGCCTGGCTGATTGCCAGCGCCATCTTCATCGCGTTCTTCACTTTTTCCGTATGGCTGGGCGACTTTTTCAAGGTAACGCAGGTCACTTTGACGGATGGGTCGCGCGATTGGCGCTGGATCATCCCGGTGGGCATTCCCCGCCTTGGCGACTTCATCGAAAAGACATTTCCCGTCTTGCGCTGGGACAGCCTCGGCGCTGATCTGGCCGAATGGTTCTGGCGTTGGAAAGTCTGGCTGAACCTGTTGATCGAGACCATTTTGATCGCTTTCATGGCCACGACCTTTGGCGTAATCGGTGGTTTTCTTTTGTCTTTCCCGGCCTCGCGCAACCTCGCCCCGAACGCGTGGATTTTGTGGATCAGCCGCAGGTATCTTGAGATTGCGCGCACCGTGCCTGACCTTGTCTGGGCGCTGATCTTTGTCTTTTGCTTTTCCGTCGGGCCCTTGGCCGGTGTGCTGGCCATCGGGCTTCATTCGGCAGGTGCACTTGGCAAGCTGTACTCAGAGGTGAACGAGAACATCGACATGCGCCCGCTTGAAGGGGTGAAGGCGGCGGGTGGCACTTGGTTTGATCAGATAAGATACGGCGCAGTGCCGCAGGTGCTGCCCAATATCATCAGCTACACGCTATTGCGTTTCGAGATCAACGTGCGCTCTTCCTCAATCATCGGCTATGTCGGCGCAGGCGGGCTGGGGCAGGAGTTTCGCGAGGCCCTGTCCTTGCAGGAATACACGGACCTGTCGGCACTGTTCCTGATCATTTTCACCACCGTGATGGTGATCGACTACGGCTCGGAAAAGCTGCGCCACCGCATCATCGGACTTGAGAAAGGGCCAGCCACATGACCCCGACACAGACGCAGATCGAGCAAGCCATGGCAGCGCACCCCCGCGCCTTTCGCGACAGCGGCGCCGTGCGGGCGCGCAAGATCGCGCTGTGGGTGGGGTTCGCTGGTCTGTTCGTTTGGTGCCTTTATGATTTCAACTTTTCACCCGAGCGTATCTGGGTCGGCTTGCAACGTCTGGGGCGCATCGCATCCTTCATGTTTCCGCCACATCTGTGGGAAACGTGGGAAGAATGGCTCGAAGTGTTTACGGCCTTGGGTGAAACCATCGCCATGGCCTTCAT
>JBCBDZ010000068.1:0-15063 GCA_038529225.1 Pseudomonadota bacterium
CGGATCAAAACGGCGCGCCCCGTCCAGCACGTCGCCAAAGAGGTCAAGGCGCACAGGCCCCAGATCGCCGGGCGGATAGATGTCGATGATGCCACCGCGCACCGCATAGTCGCCGGGTTCCATCACCGTCGGGCTTTGCACAAATCCCATGCGCACAAGAAAGTTGCGCAATCCGGCCTCGTCCACACGGCCCCCCACACGGGCGGAAAACGCCGCCTCACGCAGCAGATCGCGCGCTGGCACCCGCTGGCTGGCGGCGTTGATGGTGGTCAGCAACACGAACTTGTCCGGCATCCCGTGCGTCAGCGCGGCGAGCGTCGCCATCCGCTGCGCCGAGATGTCGGCATTGGGCGACACACGGTCATATGGCAGGCAATCCCAGCCCGGAAAGACCAGCACAGGCATGTCGGGGGCAAAAAACCTGAGCGCCGCCTGCATGGCCGCAAGACGTTTGTCGTCGCGCGCCACGTGCACAACCGGGCCACGCGCTGCGACCTCATCCAGGATCAGCTTGGCGTCAAAGCCCTCAGGCGCGCCTGAAACGGTGATGTGATCTTGCTGGCTCATGGGCTCGGGCGGCAATGGAAACGAGCGCCTTCAATTGGGGCAATCGCGAGGTCTGTCAACCGCCGAAGGGGCCAACGGACATGTTTTGATACATCCCCCACAGGGCGGTCACGAAAATCGCCACCATTCCGATGGCCTGTACATAGGTGCGGTGTCGGGCAAGGCGGCGCCACAATGCCTCGCCGGTGGCCTGTTCCATCTGGATCAGGCGGGCCGTGGACAGGTTCAGCGCGCCAACAAGCGACATCGGAAAGCCGAGCAGAAACACCGCTTGGGCAAACTCGACGCCATAGACAAAACCCAGCAACGCAAGACCAGTGAGGAAAAAGCAGGTGAAGCCGAGCAGCCAGAGGCCCGACACTTTGCTGATGAACAACAGCCGGTTCGTGTTGATATGCACCAGCGCGTCCAGATCGTCCGACGCTTGCCCGCCATAGCGCCGCGCGCGTGCCACCATGTCGTAAGGCACCCCCAGCACCCAGTGGCTGGCCGTCGACCACACAACCGCCAGCGCGATCCAGAACCACAGGTTCGAGAACGAGCGCATGTCGATCAGTTCAAAGATGGTTTCGTGCCAGTCCAAGGTGTGTCCCGTCGTCCCCTTGCTTTGGGGCTGTGCCTCTTGATTGACGCCCCTCTTAGCGCGGGTGTCGCGCGGTGCCTAGATGCGTCCCGACTAAAAGCTTCATGAGAGTGGTGATTGAACAGAAAAAGGCAAAGTGAGGTTTGTCATGAAGGAAGTCGCGCCCGGACCGTTTGCCAAGCTGCGCTTTGCCCGCCATGGCCTGCGCGCCTTTTTTGATCTGGGTGCCAACGGAAAGGCGGCACTGACCGGCAAACCGGAAAAGCCCGTGGCGTTGGGGCTTCCAGTCGGAAGCGACGGCTGGCACGAGATGTCGCCCGCTGACGCGCTGGCACTGGCCGAAGCGTTGACCGAACTTGCCGAACGCAATCTTGAATAAGCAAGGGAGACATGCCACCCATAGCCTGTCAACCAAACTGGACAACTGCACATGCGCCCGACCCAAAGCCCGTTTCCCGCCACCCGCCTGCGTCGCACGCGCGCCACGCCCGCGATCCGCAATCTGGTGCGCCAGAACACTCTGAGCGTCGATGATTTCATCTGGCCTGTCTTCGTGCGCAGCGGCGAGGGGATCGAAGAGCCTGTTACTTCGATGCCGGGCGTCTTCCGCCGTTCGGTGGACAAGGTGGTAGAAGCCGCGCGCGAGGCGGCGGACCTGGGCATTCCGGCCATTTGCCTCTTTCCCTACACCGGGCTTGAGGAACGCACCGAGGATTGCGCCGGTGCGTGGGATCCGGACAACCACGCCAATCGGGCGATCCGCGCGATCAAGGCTGCTGTGCCCGAGATCGCAATCATGACGGATGTCGCGCTCGACACATACAACATCAACGGCCATGACGGCTTTGTCGAAAACGGCGAGATCGTGAATGACCGCACGGTTGAGGCGCTGGTCAAGATGACGCTCGCGCAGGCCGAAGCGGGGGCGGACATCATCGGCCCCTCCGACATGATGGACGGACGCATCGGCGCGATGCGCACTGCCCTCGAAGAGGCGGGCCATCAAAAGGTGATGATCCTCAGCTATGCCGCAAAATATGCCAGCGCGTTCTACGGACCTTTCCGTGATGCGGTCGGCGCGTCCGGTGCGCTGACCGGGGACAAGAAAACCTACCAGATGGACCCCGGCAATGCGGATGAGGCGATGCGGCTGATCGAACGCGATCTGGCGGAGGGCGCTGACATGATCATGGTCAAGCCCGGCCTGCCATACCTCGACATCTGTCGACGTGCCCGCGACCTGTTCGGTGCACCCACCTTTGCCTATCAGGTGTCCGGCGAATACGCGATGATCAAGGCGGCCGCCCAAAACGGCTGGATCGACGAAGACCGGGTCATGCTGGAAAGCCTCATGGCGTTCAAAAGGGCAGGGTGTGATGGCATCCTCACCTATTTCGCACCGGCTGCGGCGCGCCTGCTGCAGGGCGCATGACACGGTATACGGGCAGCTGTCACTGCGGTTTTGTCCGCTTCGAGGTCGAGGCGGAGGTCGATCACGCACGCATCTGCAATTGCAGCATCTGTCACAAACGCGGGGCGCTGAACTTCCGCGTGCCTGACACGGCTCTGACCGTCCTGACCCCCTTTTCTGACCTGACGCTCTACACTTGGGGGTCGCACACCGCCAAAGACCACTTTTGCCCGCGCTGCGGCATTCTAGCCTTCAGGCGGCCCGCGGCGTTGACCCAAGGCGAACGGGCGCAGGGCCTCACAGAGTTTGATGGATGGGCGATCAACTTGCGGTGCCTGGATGGGTTTGACACCAACAGCATTCCGATCAGACACGTGCCCGGCCGCGATATTGTGTTCGACGATTAGTCCCGAAACTTCTCTGTTTTGACAAAATCCCGGGGGAGGCGCGCCAGCGCCGGGGGCAGAGCCCCCAATGATGCCGAAAGCAAAAACCCGCCAAACCGTTGCAAACACGTGACAGCGCGTCGCAATAGGCGTATGGTTGCGCCAAGCGCGGGCAAACCGCGCAACACATTGAGCAATACAGGCGGTTCAAACATGAGACATTCAGGTCTGTCGCGGCGTGTCTTCACGCTTGGGGCATTGGCGTCCACAGGTGCAGTTGCGGCTTGCGGCAACGGGGTCGGCAGTCGCAGAAGCGTGACCATTGATGCCCGCGTCGGCGCAACGCTGGACGAGATGTATCGCAGCTATCCCAACACACGCTCCCTTGCCGAAAAAGCAGATGGCATGCTGGTCATGCCGGTGGTGACCGAAGCGGGTTTCGGTTTCGGCGGGGCTTACGGCGAGGGCGCGCTTTTGGTCAACGGGGCAACGGTTGACTACTATTCCGTCATCAAAGGCTCAGGTGGTTTGCAGATCGGCGCACAGCAGTTCTCTCACGTGCTGTTCTTCATGACCGACGAGGCTCTGACCGATTTCCGCCGCTCTCCCGGCTGGGCCGCAGGCGCAGACCTGGAATACGTGATTTCGGACAAGGGCGAAAGCGTTGCGGCAGATACAACGACAACGCTGTCGCCCGTGCTGGCCGCTGTCTTTGCGCAGGCGGGTCTGCGCCTTGGGGCGACATTGGAAGGCACGAAGTATACGCGCGTTATCCGCTGAGACTCTTTGCGTCGGTGGGTGCCGGGTGCGCAATCATGCGCATGACGCCACCCACCGGATCGCTCTATCCCATCGCGCGCAGTCGTTTGAACAGGCTGGACGTATCCCAACGGCCGCCGCCCAGTTTCTGCACGTCTTTGTAAAACTGATCGACCAGTGCCGTGACCGGCAGGCTCGCCCCGTTTTCATCCGCTGTATCGAGGCATATCCCGAGGTCCTTGCGCATCCAGTCCACCGCGAAACCGTGATCAAAATGATCATCCAGCATTGTCTCGTACCGGTTTGCCATCTGCCAGGAGCCTGCGGCCCCCTGACTGATCACCTCGACCACTGCGCGCCCGTCGAGCCCTGCCTTTTCGGCAAAGTGCAGCGCCTCTGACAGCCCCTGAACAAGGCCTGCGATGGCAATCTGGTTGCACATCTTGGTGGTCTGGCCGGTGCCACTTTCCCCGATCCGGCGGCACAGTTTGGCATAGGTGTTCATGACCGGCTCGGCCCGCGCATAGGCCCCTTCGTCCCCGCCGCACATGATGGACAGGGCGGCGTTCTCGGCCCCTGCCTGACCGCCCGAGATCGGCGCATCGATGTAACTGATCTGCAATGCATCGGCTGCGGCATAAAGCTCGGCCGTTACCTTCGCCGACACGGTAGTGTGATCGACAAAGACCGAACCGGAAACCATCCCCGCAAATGCTCCGTCCGCACCCAGCGTCACCGAGCGCAGGTCATCGTCATTGCCCACGCAGGACATCACGAAATCGGCCCCCGCGGCCGCTTCGCGCGGCGTCGTTGCCATCGCGCCGCCATAGGTCTTGATCCACGCGTCGGCCTTGGCCGCAGTCCGGTTGTAGACGGTGACCTCGTGCCCTGCCTTTTGCAGATGCCCCGCCATCGGTCCGCCCATTACGCCCAGACCCAAGAATGCCAGCTTTGCCATGTTTTTCCCTCACGTTTTGCGCCAAGCGCCGCTTGCGCTTTTGTCTCCGCCTACCTAACAGTCATGGGCCAAGGGTCAACGCAAACCAAGGGGGGACCAGTCGATATGGCAGTGGTGTTTCAGTGGCTTGTGCGGCTTGCTGCCGTTCTGATCGTGCTGAGTGTGCTGGCCATTTCTCTTGTCTATTACCTCGCCTCGCGGTCCTTGCCCAACTACGATGCCGTTGTGCGGGTGCCGGGCATCAGCGACACGATCGAAATCGTGCGCGACAATGCCAACGTGCCCCATATCTTTGCGGCCTCGGACACGGACGTATTCCACGGTCTCGGTTTCGCGCATGCACAGGATCGACTGTGGCAGATGATGATGCTGCGGCGCACCGCCCAGGGGCGGCTGAGCGAATTGTTCGGCACCGCGACTGTGGACGTCGACAGCTTTATCCGCCGTCTGGACATCTACCGGTTGGCGGTGCAGTCCGTTCAGGCGCAGGACGCAGACACCCTTGCTGCCCTTGAGGCGTACGCAGCAGGCGTGAATGCCCGTCTCGACCAGATCAACGCCGAAGCACTAGGGCGCGGCGCGCCCGAGATGTTCCTGTTCAACACCGCCCTTGCCCCGTGGCGCCCCGCAGACAGCCTGGCCGTGACCAAGCTGTTGGGCCTGCAATTGTCAGGTCAGATGGAAGAGGAGGTGCTGCGTGCGCGCATGTCACTGGCCCTGGACGATCCTGCGCGCCTCGCTGATATCCTGCCGGATGTGCCCGGTCCGGGGGTGGCGAGCTTGCCGGAATACGCCAGCCTCGTACCCGGGGCGACACCGTCCTTTGCCGGGCTGGCAGAGGATCCACACCCACTCTCGCCCTTCCGCCCGCGCGGACTGGCCGGTGCGTCCAATGCCTGGGCGGCAGCGGCGTCCCGCTCTGCCTCGGGGGGGACGTTGCTGGCCAATGATCCGCATCTGGGCTTTTCGGCGCCGTCAGTGTGGTATTTGGCCCGTCTGTCGCTGCAAAGCGGGGCGGTGATTGGCGGTACGATCCCCGGCATGCCCCTTGTGCTGACCGGGCGGTCAGACAAACTGGGGTGGGGTTTGACCTCGGCTTATGTGGACGATCAGGATGTGCTGATCGAAGAATTGAACCCCGACAACCCGAACCAGTATCGCACGCCGGACGGGTTCAAGGACTTTGAAAGCCGCGACTCCATCCTGCAGATCAAAGGGTCGGACCCGGTCACCCTGACGCTGAGGTGGAGCGACAATGGCCCCATCCTGCCCGGCAGTTTCCGCAAGCTTGAGACGGTCACGCCACCGGGGCATGTGGCGGCACTCAGCTGGACAGTCCTGTCGCCCAGCGACACGTCGATGCAGGCGGGACTGCAGTTGATGATGGCCCAGACTGTCGCCGAAGGTATCAGCGCTGTCGAAGGATACATCGCGCCCGCCCAGAACCTCACGCTTGTGGATCGCTCGAGCATTGCGCTGAAAACCATTGGCGCGGTGCCGCGCCGGGATGCGGCCCATCAAAGTCAGGGGCGGATGCCCTCGCTTGGCTGGCGGGCCGAAAACCGGTGGCAGGGGCGGATGAGCTATCAGTCGAACCCCGGATTCGTGGCGCCTGTGGGCGGCATCCTCGGCAACACCAACAACAAGATGATCGACCGCCCGTTTCCCAACCATGTGAGTTTCGTCTGGGGCGACACCCAGCGTGTGCAACGCTGGCGGCGCCTGATGCAGGCGCGCGAAGTGCATACGCGCGACAGCTTTATCGAGGCGCAACTGGACACGGTATCCATCACCGCGCGCACCCTTTTGCCCTTT
Source organism: Pseudomonadota bacterium (assembly GCA_038529225.1). GTDB lineage: Bacteria > Pseudomonadota > Alphaproteobacteria > Rhodobacterales > Rhodobacteraceae > Tateyamaria. The sequence continues at coordinate 6,480 of JBCBDZ010000068.1, forward strand.
ATGGGAGCCGAGTTGTGGTTCACTGGAGAGGCAGCGCCGGCAGGCACGCCGGAGCGTCAGCGCCAACGTGCACTGGCCTTGCTGGCCGAGTGGAACGGAGAGATGAACGAACACTGGCCCGAACCTCTGATCTATGCGGCATGGTTGCGCGCCCTGCAGGATCGGTTGGTGCGGGATGAATTGGGGCCGCTTGCCGACGCGCTCACGCATCCCGAGCCACTGTTCATTGAACGGGTTTTCCGCGACATCGACGGCGCCGCGGTCTGGTGCGATGTGCGCCAGTCCGCTCCTGTGGAGACCTGCGCCGACATGTCCCGCCTTGCGCTGGACGACGCGCTGATCTGGATCAACGAGACATGGGGCAGCCAGCTTGAGTCCCTGCGCTGGGGGGATGCCCATCAGGCCACCCATGATCATCAGGTTCTGGGGGAGGTGCCGGTGCTGCGCAACTTCGTCAACATTCGCCAGTCGACCTCCGGAGGGGACAACACGCTCCAACGTGGGCTGACACGGGGCACGGGGGCCAATCCGTTTCGGAACGTGCACGGGGCGGGCTATCGCGGGGTCTACGACTTTGCCGATCCAAACAGTTCGGTTTTTGTGATCTCGACCGGTCAGTCCGGGCATTTCCTGTCGCGCCATTATGATGATCTTGCGCAGCTCTGGCGGCGCGGCGAATACATTCCGATGTCACTGGACGAAGGGCTGGCGCGGGCCGCAGCGGTGGGGGTCACCCGGCTGGAGCCGCTGCGCGAGTGACCACGATCCTGTTCAACAAACCTTTCGGCGTGCTGTCGCAGTTCACCGACAAGGGCACAGCCGGGTCCGCCCGTCCAACCCTGTCAGCCTTTATCGACGTGCCCGACGTCTATCCGGCGGGTCGGCTTGACCGCGACAGCGAGGGGTTGATGGTGCTGACCAGTGATGGCGCGCTGCAGGCCCGCATTGCCAACCCAAAGTTCAAGGCCCCCAAAACCTACTGGGCGCAGGTCGAAGGCGACATCACCGCCGAGGCGCTGGGGGCGCTGGCGCAGGGGGTTACCCTCAAGGACGGCCCCACGCGTCCCGCAACTGCACAGCGGATCGATGCGCCAAAAGGGCTTTGGGCGCGGAATCCACCGATCAGAATGCGCAAATCCGTCCCCGACTGCTGGATCGCACTGACGCTGCGCGAAGGGCGCAACAGACAAGTGCGGCGGATGACGGCGCATGTGGGCCATCCCACGCTGCGCTTGATCCGAGTTGCGATCGGGGACTGGTCACTGGGCGACTTGCAGCCGGGGCAATGGCGCAGGGTCTGAGCGGTTCTGGACTTCGCGTCGATGTCCAACCGGTCCTTGGTGTCAAGGACCGCTGGCCTGGGCGGCCTCAACCCTTCGCATCTGCTGCATCAAGGCGGTGCCACCCACACTGGCCAGCAGGACAGTCGCAATCAGCGCCATCGGAGTGCCATCAAACAAAAGACCGACCGGAGAGGCGAGCGCCGCCCCCAGAACAGTGGACACAGCCCCGATGACAGACGCCGCCATGCCCGCGATATGACCCATCGGCTCCATCGCCATGGCGTTCAGATTTGCAACCGTCAGGCCCCCTTGAAACATGACACCCCAAAGCCAGAAGACAAACACGGGAAACAGGTAGGGCAGGCCTGCCAGCATCCATGCCACGAATGCAGCCGAAAGAAGCACCTGAATTGTCAGCGCCCACGTCACCAGCCGTCGCATTCCAAACCGGCCCACCACGGCCGCGTTCAGAAGGCTTGATACGCCGGATGCGATAGCGATCGCACCAAACCACAGAGGAAAACTTTCTTCGCGCGCAAATGTGACGTCAAAGATCGGCTGTACCATCGTCAGAACTGCAAACAGGGTCATCAACATCAGGGTCTGCACATAGATCGACAGCCGTACGGTCGGATGTGCAAACATCTGGCGCACCGCATCCAGCATCAAGGGCAGGCGCAACGGACGCCGGGCTTCGGGCGGGAGCGTTTCGCCGATGCGGGTCGAGAACCACACAAACAGCACGATGCTGAACACAAGGAACGCCGCAAAGATTGCGCGCCACCCGAAAGCTTCGGAAATCATGGCCCCGATCAGGGGTGCCACACCGGGTACCAGCAGGAACACCACCATTGTCAGGGACATGATGCTGGCCATGGCGCGGCCCGTATACAGATCCCGGATGATTGCTGCGGACACAACGCGCGGCCCCGCCGCCCCAAGGCCCTGCAACACGCGCGCGGCCAGCATCAGTTCCAGCGTGGGCGCCATCCAGCTGAGAATTGCGCCAAGCGCGTAGACGGCCAGACCCGCATAGACCACGGGTTTGCGCCCATAGGCATCCGACAATGGGCCGGTGAAAAACGTGCCGGCCCCCATGCCAATCACGAAAAAGGTCATCACCAAAGCGGCCTGCGCCACGCCCAGCGGCGCGATATCCGCCGAAATTGCGGGCAGGGCTGGCATCATCGCGTCGATGGAAAAGGCAATCGTCGCAAACATCATCGCCATCAAAGCGATGAATTCGACCTTGCTAAGGTTTTGCCCTTTTGGCGTTGTCACCGCTTAAATGCCCCAAAATCATGTACGCCAATCCGCGGCACCTTGCGCGATGCGGGGGTGGGGTGCAACGACTTATGGTTGTATCGCGGAACTTTTTCGTAACTTTTACGTGTCTGTGCCGGTCAGTCTGCGCCCGCGCGCAGTTCATCAATGACTTGTGCCCAAAGTTCGGGCGGTTGGGCCCCGGGCACCGCGTGTTTGCCCGCAACGATGAATGTCGGCACCGAATTGATTCCCATGTTGCGGCTGTGGGTGTCACGGGCCGCAATGTCCGCGCTGTCCGCGTCGGACGCGAGCAGGCGGGCCACAACAGCCGCGTCCATTTCAATGCTGTCCGCGATATCTGCGAGCACTTCGTGATCGCCAATGTCGCGCGCTTCGACGAAATAGGCCTTGAACAGGGATGAAACAGCGGCGGTTTGCTTGCCTTCGATCCCGGCCCAGTGAATCACGCGGTGCGCATCCAGCGTGTTTGGCGTGCGCTTCATTCCCTCAAAGTCGATGTTCAGCCCGGCCTTGGCGGCGTTTTCCACCACCGGAGCGTAGGCGCGTACTGCTCCGTCCTTGCCACCGAATTTGCCCTCAAGATAGGCGCGCCGGTCCATGCCGCCTTTGGGCATGTCGGGGTTCAGCTGGAAGGGGTGCCACTCAATCACGAACGGATGGTCCGGGTGGGCCGCCAGCGCGCGGTCCAGATGTGCCTTGCCGATGTAGCACCACGGGCAGATGGGGTCTGACATGATGTCCAGTTTGATGGGGCCGTCTGCAAAGTCGATCATGTCAGTGGGCTTTCTTCGTCTTGGGCCAGAACAGGTGCAGGCGGCGGCGCAGGATTTTGCCATTCGCGCTCATCGGCATCTGTTCGACCCGAATGTACGCTCGGGGCTGTTTGAACGTGGCGAGGTTCGCACTCACATAGGTGCCCAGGGCGTCTTCGTCCAGTGGGGCTGCACTTGTATAGAACGCAACGATGACGCGCACGCCCGGTTTGACTTCGACCTCTGCCGCCGCGGCCGCAGTGACCCCGGGGGCAGCGGAAACAACCGCCTCGACTTCGATCGGCGATACGCGATATCCGCCGGCATTCATCATGTCGTCATCGCGTCCAAGATAGTGGATTTGCCCGTCCGCGCTCATGCGCCCGAGGTCTCCGGTCAAGAACCAGTCCCCGCTGAAGCGTGCCTGTGTCTCATCCGGATGCCCGAGATAGCCGAGCATGAGGCCCGGATCACTCTGGTGCACTGAAATCACCCCAGCCTCACCCAACGCCACGGGCCCTTGCGCGCCAATGATGGCCACACGACGTCCGGGTTGGGCACGCCCGAGCGCCTCTGCCGCGCAGGGTGCGTCGGGGTTTGAAGAGACGAAGGTGGAACATTCCGACAGTCCGTAGGCCTCGTAAATCGGGGTTCCGGTTGCGGCGTTCCATGCCTCCTGGGTCGCCGGGGGCAGTTTTTCACCAGCGCTCAGCGCGTGGCGCAGGTCGGGCAGGGCATGCAGCGGGCCACGGGCCAACATCTGCCGATAGACACCCGGCGCTGCGGCAAACAGGGTGCCGTTGTGCCGGGCCAGCACCGCGCTGAGTGCTTCGGAGGGCGTGCCGGGCGCTGGGATCAGGGCCGTCGCACCCACACTCCACGGGTCCATCAGGCCCGTGCCCAGAGTGTAGGTCCAGTTGAATGCACCTGCATGCATCAACACATCGTCCTGCCGCAGCCCGTACCAGCCCTGATGCATCATCCTGCGGGCCCAGATTGCGCGATGGGCATGGGCCACGGCACGCGGCGCGCCGGATGTTCCGGACGTATACACGATGTATCCCAGCCGGTCCGGATCGCCCATATTCCAGGGGACCCAGGGCAGCGCACGCATCGCGCGCAGCGTGGCCAGGCCGATTTCCGGCGCGCCGGGCGCGGAGCTCACACAAGGATCGCGCAGGATGATACGGGGCTGCATCTGCGCGACAATCAGCGAGACCTCGTTCACGCTGAGCGCGGCGGAGGTCGGAATGGGCACAAGCCCGACCGCCAACGCCCCAAGATAGGCAATGGGAAAGTCGATGGTATTGCCCAGCCGCAGCAGAATCCTGTCACCCGGCCGGCATCCGGCCTGCAAGAAACCGGCGCCTGTGCCGCGTACAGCAGCGGTCAGTTGTGCATATGTCAGACGCTCCACGTCTGTGTCGGACACCACCGCCACGGCAACCTTGTCCTGCAGTGTCTCTGCATGGGCTAGAACGTATGCCGCCAAATTGAACGGGCGCGGGCAGGCGGGAAAAGGGTCGGGGTTCGTGACGCTCAGCATGGATACAGCGCTACGGTCTGGCGGCCAGCGTTGCAAGCGCGACGGCAGCGACCTATAGAGAACTTCATGACTGGAAAAGACCCCAAATCCCTGATCGAGATTGCGCGCGCCACGGGCGGCGAAGAGATGCCGGAACCGCTGGATCTGGGCGCACGCGTGCGCGAGTTGCGCAAAGCGCGGGACTGGACGCTGGAACAGGCTGCCGGGCAGGCGGGATTGGCGCGGTCTACCTTGTCCAAGATCGAAAACGGGCAGATGTCGCCCACCTATGAGGCTCTGAAAAAGCTGGCCGTCGGGTTGGAAATTTCGGTGCCCCAACTGTTTACGCCCCCTGAAAAAGGGCAGATCAACGGGCGGATGGTCATGACCCGGTCAGGCGAAGGCAACGCGCAGGCCACGGTGACTTACGAGCATGAGCTGCTGGCCGAAACCCTGACGAAGAAAACCATGTTGCCCTACCGCGCCCGTGTGCGGGCGCGCACCATGGACGAATTTGACGGCTGGGTGCGTCACGATGGCGAAGAGTTTCTATATGTGCTGACAGGTGTTGTCCGGCTCTACACCGAGTTTTACGAACCGGTCGACATGCGGCGCGGCGACAGCGCCTATTACGACGCAACCATGGGCCATAACGTGGTGTCCACCAGCGATGACGATGCGCTGATCCTTTGGGTGACGTCTCTGACCTGAGGCTCAGGCGGTATGCCGTTCCTTGGTGCTTTGACGGGTCAGATACGCATCAAAGGCGGTTTGTGCCTCTTTGAGAGACATGTCATGCGTCGCAGCCAGATAGCTTTCAAAGCGGTCCTGATCGGCCTTTAGAAACGGCATCGCGCTTGGTTCGAGGTGCGGAAATTCGGTGCACAGGGCACGATAGCTCGCTGCCCAGTTTTGGGTGAGATCATTCCAGTTCATGCATACCCCCGTCAGGTCTTGGTCTGGCTGTGTCAAAAGCCATTTCAGTGACGTAGCAGGTCCTTACGCACGTCAGACATCCACCCCGTGTGTGACTGTATTGTAAATGGCAGCCCGATCAAGCTTTATCGCGCGAAAAAATTTGCAAACAACCTATGCGAGAAGATGGCCGCCGCCACCTGTGCGATCACAAAGGCCGGTATGTGTCCGGGGTAAATACCTGCAAACGTGTCAGAAAACCCGCGCGCGATCGTGACGGCAGGGTTTGCAAAGCTGGTGGAAGCGGTAAACCAGTAGGCCCCCGTTATATAGAGCGCGACAAGTGTCGGCACCGCTTCGGGCCGCGACTTGAGGCCGCCAAAGATCACGAACAGCAGACCAAGCGTGGCGAGGATTTCGCTCCACCATTGCGCAATTCCGGTGCGGTGCAGCGTGTGCGACGTCTGGAAAACGGGCAGGTCGAACATGGCATGTGTGGCCCAAACGCCGATCACTCCGCCACCTATCTGGGCGGCGACAAAGCCCGCCGCAAGGGGCGCTGCGATGTCGCCGCGCAGGTAGAACGCCAGAGTCACGGCCGGGTTGAAATGTGCACCGGAAACGGGCCCGAGGACCGTGATGATGACGTACAGCATGCACCCGGTCGCAATCGCATTGGCCAACAAGGCGATGGCGTCATTTCCGTCGGCCAGCGCCGCACCCATAATGCCCGAGCCGATGACACTGATCAGCAGCATCGCTGTACCAACGCCTTCGGCGATCAATTGCTGACGCATTGGGTTACTCTTCGTACCACCAGAATTGCGGCATCCAGTCCGGTCCATCGCCGTAGATCGGAATGACATCGGGGTATTTCATCTCTTTGATATGGGCGATCCGGCCTGTCGTGAACTGCCAGAAGGGCACCACATAGCGCCCAGCGATCAAAAGCCGGTCAAGCGCGCGCGTTGCTGCCACGCTTTCTTCGGCGCTGCGGGCTGTCAGCATCGCTGTGATCATGGCGTCGATGGCGGGGTCCTTGGCCCCCATCAGGTTGCGAGAGCCTTCCTGATCTGCCGCCTCGGATCCCCAATAGAAGAACTGTTCGTTTCCGGGGCTCAGGGACATGGCACGGCGGTGGTAGGTCATGTCGAAGTCGTAAGTCGTTGTGCGGGCCGTGAATTGCGCGCCATCCACCAGTTCGGTTGTGACATCGATTCCCATTTGTTCAAGCGCCTGGGTGTAGAGGTCTGCAATGGCGCGGTCTTCACTGCGCTGCTGGTCCAGCAGAATGGTAAAGGCCATCGCCTGACCATCCGCGTTGCGCAATTTGCCGTCCTGTGTCGTCCACCCGGCCTCTTCCATCAGGGCCAGGGCGCGGCGCAGCCCGGCGCGGTTGCGCAAGGTGCCGTCGCTTTGGGGCAGGTCATAGCCTTCCATCACGCCGGGCAACAATTTGCCGTTGAAGGGCGCAAGCAACGCGGCAACCGCGCCCTTGGCCGGTCCCGGTTCCATCGCCAGCGGCGAGTTGGAGAAATAGGAGGTGATGCGCGGTTGGGCGCCACCTGTCAGGGTGTCGTTGATGTATTCGAAGTTGAACGCAGTGATCAACGCCTCGCGCACGCGCCAGTCATCGAAGGGCGCCCGCCTCGTGTTCATGACAAAGCCCGTGATGCCCGAGGGTTTCTGGTGTTTGATCTCGGACTTTACCACAGCGCCGGAGTCGACCCGGGGAAAGGTATACTGGTTGGCCCATGCATCGGCATTGAATTCGCGCATTGCAGAGACGTCGCCTGCCTTGAACGCTTCAAACACCACGTCACCGTCGCCGTAGAAGTCGATGGTGATTTCGTCAAAGTTGAAGGTACCGCGCATGAAGTTCAGATCAGCACCCCAGTAGTCGGGATTGCGGGTCAGCACGACATTGCGGGCGGCCTCGTAATCGCTGATCACGTAAGGGCCGCTGCCAATGGGAATATCGCCAAGCCCGGCATCGGCAAAGGATTTCCCCTCCCACTGTGCCTTTTGCAGAATTGGACGCATGCCGGCCAACAGGGCCAGTTCGCGATTCTCGGAGTTGAAGGTAAAGCGGATTGTCGCCGGTCCGACCTGTTCAAGGCTTTCGATCTGTGTCCAGAGGCTGCGATAGCGTCCGTGTCCTTCGGTCCCGAGCGTTTCATAAGACCAGATCACATCTTCGACCGTCACCGGGCTGCCGTCAGAGAACCGCGCCTCGGGGCGCAAGGTGAATTCCACCCATGAGCGGTCTTCAGGCACTTCAATCGATTCGGCCAGCACACCGTAAAGCGCAAAAGGTTCGTTGCGGTTGCGCCCCATCAGGGACTCATGGGTCAAAAAGCGCAACTGCCAGGGCACGTTGCCCTTCTGAATGTAGGGATTGAGCGAATCAAAGCTGCCTGTGTTGGCCAGTGTGATTGCGCCGCCCTTGGGGGCATCGGGATTCGCGTGCGGAAGTGACACAAAATCCGGTGGTAGGGCAGGTGCTCCGTACATAGCTATGCCATGGCTTGGCTCTGCTTGTGTCTGTATCGCACCTGACACAAAGGTTAGCAGAATCGCGCCAAACGCGATCAAACGCACCTTCTCAAATTGGAAATAATCCCGCCCCATATCGTCAACAATCCTCAATCGCCCTTGTTTTGTTAACAATAGCGTCGCTGGGACCTTTACGCATTATCAAACTTTTAGCTTGGACTCTTTGGGCGCAATTGCTTATAACCATGTCACTGCTCGATAGGTTTCTTGCCTGTATGAAACCTGCCTCAATAACTTAACGCCAGCTTCGTGCTGGCGTTTTTTTT
>JBCBDZ010000069.1:0-14923 GCA_038529225.1 Pseudomonadota bacterium
CCTCCGGCGCGAGGGGCAGCACCCCTCACTTTCCCGACCGCGCCTCCGGCGCGAGGGGCAGCACCCCTCACTTTCCCGACCGCGCCTCCGGCGCGAGGGGCAGCACCCCTCACTTTCCCAACCGCGCCTCCGGCGCGAGGATCAGCGCCCTTTCCTAAGCCCGAAAAGCACACTATCAGGCGTGCATGCTCAAGACCCGCATCATACCCTGTCTGGACGTCGCCGATGGCCGCGTCGTCAAAGGCGTGAATTTTGTCGATCTGATCGATGCCGGTGATCCGGTTGCGGCCGCACAGGCCTATGACGCAGCGGGCGCGGACGAGTTGTGCTTTCTTGACATCCACGCCACCCACGAAAACCGCGGCACGATGTTCGATCTGGTGCAGCGCACCGCCGAGCAGTGTTTCATCCCCCTGACCGTCGGGGGCGGCGTGCGCACGGTGGCGGATGTGCGCGCACTGCTTCTTGCAGGGGCGGACAAGGTGTCGTTCAACTCCGCAGCGGTGGCAGACCCGGACGTGTTGGGGCGCGCCGCCGACCAGTTCGGCAGCCAGTGCATTGTCTGCGCGATTGATGCCAAGACCGTCGCACCCGGACGCTGGGAGATTTTCACCCATGGCGGGCGCAAGCCGACCGGTATTGACGCGGTGGAGTTCGCACGCATGGCAGCGGCCAAGGGGGCAGGGGAGATCTTGCTGACGTCCATGGACCGCGACGGGACGCGAGCGGGGTTCAACCTGCTGCTGACCCGCGCCATTTCGGACGCGGTGTCGATCCCGGTGATCGCGTCCGGCGGCGTTGGTACGCTGGACCACCTTGTGGATGGGGTGACGCAGGGCGGTGCATCTGCCGTGCTGGCCGCATCCATCTTTCACTTTGGCGACTTCACGATTGCCGAGGCCAAGGCGCATATGGCCGCCGCAGGTATCCCGATGAGGCTGACATGACGCTCGACGACCTTTTTGCCGTGATCGAGGCCCGCAAAGGGGCCGATCCCGACACGTCCTGGACGGCCAAGCTGTTGTCCAAAGGCCCCGAGAAATGCGCCGAGAAGTTTGGTGAAGAGGCGGTTGAGGCCATCATAGAAGCCGTCAAGGGCGACAGGGATGCGCTGACGGGCGAGGCTGCGGATGTGCTGTACCACCTGCTGGTGATGCTGGCCGCGCGGGACGTCCCGTTGTCGGACGTTCTGGCAGAGCTTGAACGGCGTCAGGGCACGTCCGGCCTCGTTGAAAAGGCGGCCCGGGACTAGGGCGGACGACACGTCCGCCTTACCGTAAGGCGCATCCTGATGCGCCCTACCCAGAACTACGTGTTGTTCACGTCACGCAAACGTCATATGAATTGCTGCAACTGCACAATGCGCCCCCCGTGGACGCCAAATGACTGCCCGTGGGGGACTGCACCATGCCTGATTTCAAGAAAATCCTCATTGCAAACCGGGGTGAGATTGCCATTCGCATCATGCGTGCGGCCAATGAAATGGGCAAGAAGACGGTCGCTGTCTTCGCCGAGGAAGACAAGCTGGGCCTGCACCGGTTCAAGGCGGACGAAGCCTACCGCATCGGCGAAGGGCTGGGGCCGGTGGCGGCCTACCTGTCGATCGAAGAGATGATCCGCGTTGCCCGCGAAAGTGGCGCGGACGCCATCCATCCCGGGTACGGACTGTTGTCGGAAAACCCGGACTTTGTGGATGCCTGCGAGAAAAACGGCATAACCTTCATCGGTCCGCGTGCAGAAACGATGCGCGCCCTGGGCGACAAGGCGTCCGCGCGTCGTGTCGCGGTGGAGGCCGGCGTACCGGTCATCCCGGCAACCGACGTGCTGGGCGATGACATGGCGGCGATCAGGAAAGAGGCCAAAGATGTGGGCTACCCCCTGATGCTCAAGGCATCCTGGGGCGGGGGCGGGCGCGGCATGCGTCCCATCATTTCCGAGGACGAGGTCGAGGAAAAAGTACTGGAGGGTCGCCGCGAGGCCGAAGCCGCCTTTGGCAACGGTGAGGGCTATCTGGAAAAGATGATCCTCAAGGCCCGCCACGTCGAAGTTCAGATTCTGGGCGACAAACATGGTGGCATGTACCACCTGTTCGAACGCGATTGTTCGGTCCAGCGCCGCAATCAGAAAGTGGTGGAGCGCGCCCCGGCGCCCTACCTGACCGAGGCACAACGCGCCGAGATTTGTGACCTTGGCTACAAGATCTGCAAGCACGTGAACTACGAATGTGCGGGCACCGTCGAATTCCTGATGGATATGTCGGATGGCAAGTTCTACTTCATCGAGGTCAATCCGCGCGTTCAGGTCGAACACACCGTGACCGAAGAGGTGACAGGTATCGACATCGTGCAGGCGCAAATCCTGATTGCAGAAGGCAAGACCATCGCCGAGGCCACGGGCAAGCCGTCTCAGGCGGACGTTGTTCTGAACGGCCATGCCCTGCAGACCCGGATCACAACCGAAGACCCGCAGAACAACTTCATTCCCGATTACGGCCGTATCACCGCCTACCGCGAAGCCACCGGCATGGGCATTCGCCTGGATGGGGGTACCGCCTATGCGGGCGGCGTGATCACCCGCTACTATGACAGTCTGCTTACCAAGGTCACGGCCAAGGCCCCGACGCCCGAAATGGCCATCGCCCGCATGGACCGCGCCCTGCGTGAATTCCGTATTCGAGGCGTGTCCACCAACATCGCCTTTGTCGAGAACCTGCTGAAGCACCCAACATTTCTGGACAACACCTACCACACCAAGTTCATCGACGAGACCCCAGAGCTGTTCACCTTCAAGAAGCGGCGGGACCGGGGCACCAAGGTGCTCACCTATATTGCCGACATCACGGTCAACGGACACCCCGAGGTCAAGGATCGCCCGAAACCGCGCGCGGACCTCAAAGCGCCCAGACCCCCGGCCTTGCAGGCCGACCCGACGCATCAGATGGGCACGCGAAACCTGCTGGAGCAGAAAGGCCCGCAGGCTGTTGCGGACTGGATGAAGGCGCAGCCACAACTGCTGATCACCGACACCACCATGCGCGATGGCCACCAGTCGCTGCTGGCCACCCGCATGCGCAGCCATGACATGATCAACGTGGCCCCGGCCTACGCCGCCAACCTGCCACAGCTGTTCTCGGTCGAATGCTGGGGCGGGGCGACCTTTGACGTCGCCTACCGCTTCTTGCAGGAATGCCCCTGGCAGCGCCTGCGCGACCTGCGCGAGCGTATGCCCAACCTCATGACCCAGATGCTGCTGCGGGGGGCCAACGGGGTCGGCTACACCAACTACCCCGACAACGTGGTGCAGGAATTCGTTCGGGTCGCGGCCCAGACTGGCGTCGATGTGTTCCGCGTCTTTGACAGCCTCAACTGGGTTGAAAACATGCGCGTCGCCATGGATGCGGTGGTCGAGAACAACAAGATCTGTGAGGGCACGGTCTGCTACACCGGCGACATCCTGAACCCGGACCGTGCCAAGTACGACCTGAAATACTATGTCGACATGGGCAACCAGCTGAAGGACGCGGGCGCGCATGTGCTGGGTCTCAAGGACATGGCGGGCTTGCTCAAACCCGCCGCGGCGCGTGTGCTGGTCAAGGCGCTCAAGCAAGAGGTGGGCCTGCCCATCCACTTCCACACCCACGACACGGCCGGCATTGCCTGCGCCACCATTCTGGCAGCGGCAGAGGCGGGCGTCGATGCGGTGGACTGCGCCATGGACGCCTTGTCTGGCAACACGTCTCAGGCGACTTTGGGCACCGTTGTCGGAGCGTTGCAGCACACGGACCGCGACACAGGGTTGTCCGTGGATGCAATCCGCGACATCTCGGACTACTGGGAATCGGTCCGCGATCATTACGCCGCCTTCGAAAGCGGGATGCAGGCGCCGTCCTCCGAAGTGTACCTGCACGAAATGCCCGGCGGGCAATTCACCAACCTCAAGGCGCAGGCGCGCTCAATGGGGCTGGAAGAGCGGTGGCACGAGGTGGCGCGGACCTATGCGGACGTGAACCAGATGTTTGGCGACATCGTCAAGGTCACGCCCTCCTCCAAGGTGGTGGGAGACATGGCGCTGATGATGGTCAGTCAGAACCTGACCCGGGACGAGGTCGAAGACCCGGACAAGGACGTGGCCTTTCCCGACAGTGTCGTGGACATGATGCGCGGCAATCTGGGTCAGCCCCCCGGGGGCTTTCCAACTGAAATCCAGTTGAAAATCCTCAAAGGCGAAGCGCCCAATACGCAACGCCCCGGTGCTGATGTTCCGCCTGTCGATCTGGAGGACACCCGCGCCGACCTCAAGAAACAGCTTGAGGGCCGCGAGATCGATGATGAGGACCTGTCGGGCTACCTGATGTATCCCAAGGTGTTTCTTGACTATATGGGCCGCCACCGCACCTACGGCCCCGTTCGGGTGCTGCCGACCAAGACGTTCTTTTACGGGATGGAGGCAGGTGAGGAGATCACGGCCGAAATCGACCCCGGCAAGACCCTTGAAATCCGCCTTCAAGCGGTGGGGGAGACGAACGAGGACGGCGAGGCGCGGGTGTTCTTTGAACTCAACGGTGCCCCGCGCGTGATCCGCGTGCCCAACCGTATGGTGACCTCGACCACCGTACAGCGCCCCAAGGCCGAAGCGGGCAATGCCAACCACATCGGTGCGCCGATGCCGGGTGTCGTGGCCTCTGTCGGCGTGCAGGTGGGTCAGGAGGTCAGCGAAGGCGATCTGCTGCTGACCATCGAGGCGATGAAGATGGAAACCGGCATTCACGCTGAACGTGATGCGACTGTTAAAGCAGTGCACGTCGGACCCGGCGGGCAAATCGACGCCAAGGACTTGCTGGTCGAATTTGAGTGAGGCGAACCGGGACGTCCGCGCAAGATGCCGCGAAGGTCAGGAATGAGCCCATATTGCTGGATGCTGCACTCCGCACTAATGACAGCTTTTACTCGCGTGCGGCATTTAGCGGACCGATCAATTCAATACGGTTGGTCCAAATGTAGCCATCAAATGCGAGTGGCACCTCGTCAAAGCTAACTGCGCTGTCGATTCCACTTGAGAAACCTGAACCATCATAGTCTCCCGCTAAAATGACGTCCGTTCCAACCGCTTCGAGACGACGCGTGAAACGATGCGGCCATCCCCACAAAAATGCGGCATAGTTCTGCGGAACTAGCACGATAGTGTTGCGGCAACTCTCTGGCAGGTATCCGCTCCAACCCAATGCGATGTAACGAACCAGACAGGATTCCAATGACGCTCTGTCAAGGCCACGAAGGCCGGGTGTCAATCTGAGCGCAGTGCGTGTTGGCCGTTGCCCACCATAAACCCCAAAGACTTGCTGCCGTAACTCGGTTCGCTCAAGCATGGCTGCGAGAGCTTCCCCTTCTTCGCTGCGACGGCTCTTGAAGTTGATGAGGAAGAGGCCTTCCATAATTTCCTCAAAGACTTCGTCCAGTGTAGGCATCATACCGACCGCCTGACCTCTGAGCGGATAAGTCCCTGTGCCGTCGTCAAGGCGGTACCCGATGTCGAGCGACTGAAGCACCGCCATGTCCTGCTCGTGTGTAATACCGGTGCCGTTGGTGCGACAGTCGAGCGTCCAGTCATGAAAGACAGCAAACACGTCGTCGGGCGTAAGGTGAACGTCGATCTCTACGACATCCGCTCCCAGCCGAATAGCCTCCTGCATTGAGGGAATCGTATTCTCGATGAAAGCATGTTCAATCGGCGCGACAGGAGATGCGTGACAGGAGTCGTTTGAACGATCCAAACCAGTATAGATCTGATGGACGCCACGATGAGCAATCAGGCGTGTTTCATGATCATCAAGACCAGACACAAGCAGTGAGGTATTCCCAAGCCAAAGCCCCATGGTGAGGAGTAAGAGCGCGATGGAAAATCTCTTCAGTGTTTGGCGCATACGGTTTTTTATAACGAATTGATAAAAGCCAACAACTGCAAAGCCGCCATTCGCGCAGTCGCAGCGAAGGCCCGCTCTGTCCCGCACAGCCGACAGTCGTGTCGCTCCCGATGAATGGCGGCTGTGCGACAAGTGTGCAGGATGATTGCGCGAAACAGAGTGACACCGCTCTCGTGTCAAAACCGAGAACAGTCGCGGTGTGGTGGTAGTTCTACGTGACGTGCCCAAGAGCACGCACAACTGTTTTCAGTCTGAAACATGATCCCAAAGCGGTTTGAATTGCGCTTGTGCCTTTGCGGCGCTTCGGCACAGGTTAGGTGGGGCACGTCTCTGCCCTAACTCACCATCGCTTGGGACAGGGCCAATGAACGCACATACCAACCGCACCACCTGGCTTGCCGTCTCGGCGATGTTTCTGTTGAACGGCGCGCTTTACGGCATTTGGGCGGCGCGGATTCCGGCGATGGCGACCCGTCACGATCTGGATGCGGGAGAGTTGGGTCTGCTCCTTCTTTTGCTGGCGGGTGGGGCGATTGCCGCCTTTCCCCTTGCCGGGCGATTTGCGGACAAGCTGGGTGCTGCCTTTCTCACCTTGTGGATTGCGGTGGCCTATACCGGTGCGCTTGGGCTGACGGCCCTTGCGCCGAACGTGGCCACCCTTGCCGTTGCGCTGGCTGTCTTCGGGGCGACCCATGGCGCGATGGATGTGGCCATGAACACATGGGCGGGCGAGGCCGAGCGTCACATCGCCCGCCCGGTCATGTCGTCCTTTCATGCCATGTTCAGCCTTGGCGCCGGCCTTGGCGCGGCCAGCGGGTTTTTCGCAGAGCAATGGAGTGTTGGCATCCCAGCACATTTCAGTGTCACTGGGGTCGCAGTCGCTGCCCTGACGCTGGCGATGGCGCGCATCGGCTGGGTCTCACCCACTCAGGACCGGGTGTCGGGCACGCCGCTGTTTCCCTTGCCCAAGGGGCCGCTTGTGGCTGTGGGCCTGATCGCGTTCTGTACCTCGATGGGCGAAGGCGCGATGGTGGACTGGAGCGCGCTGTTGCTGATCGAAACCACCCGCGTGACGCCCGCCCAAGCGGCGTTGGGCTACACCATGTTCTCCGTGGCCATGGTGATCACGCGGCTGCTTGGGGATCAGGTCACGCGGGCCTTCGGGCCGACACCCACGGCCCGGATTGCAGGCGTCATTGCCACTGTCGGAGCCATAAGTGCCGTGTCCTCAACAAGTTACAGCGTGACCCTGACCGCCTTTGCGCTCATGGGCGTTGGGTATGCGGTGATCATGCCGCTGGCGTTTTCGCGGGCCGCACGCGACCCGCATCTGCCACCCGGCACCGCCATCGCGTCGGTATCGACGCTCGGCTATGGAGGGTTGCTGCTGGGGCCCCCGCTGATCGGGTTTGTGGCCTATGCCAGCACGTTGCGCACCGGCTTTGCCCTGCTAGCGGTTTTGGCGGCCCTGATCATTGTTCTGGCGGGGGCCGTGCGCGCAAAGTGAGCCCGCGCCCCTTGCCCCCGCGCGCGGGCTGGGGCAGGGAGGCCGGATGAAGCTGGCATCTGTCTCTCTCATCGTGCCCGATTACGACGCGGCAATCGCCTTTTACTGCGGGCGCATGGAGTTTGACCTGATTGCCGACATCGATCAAGGGCACAAACGCTGGGTCGAAGTGCGTCC
The DNA here is from genome assembly GCA_038529225.1 of Pseudomonadota bacterium. Classification (GTDB taxonomy): domain Bacteria; phylum Pseudomonadota; class Alphaproteobacteria; order Rhodobacterales; family Rhodobacteraceae; genus Tateyamaria. Next base: position 7,605 of record JBCBDZ010000069.1, read on the forward strand.
TCCCGGGGGTGGTGCGTCCTTTGTGCTGGCGCGCGCCGAAGGGCCTGCCCAGCAGGCAGCGATTGGCGCGCAGGGCGCGGGCCGGGTGTGGCTGTTCTTGCAAACGGATGATTTTTCCCGGGATCACGCCCAGTTGCTGCGGGCCGGTGTCACTTTCGAGGAAGCGCCGCGCACAGAGCCCTATGGCAAGGTGGCCGTGTTTCGCGACATTTTCGGCAACCGCTGGGACTTGATCGAGCGCGCCTAGGGGGACACCTCGATCTGTGTCACGCCCAGCGGTCCGAATTCGAGGGTGAGCGTGAACCTCGCCGGTATGGCTGTTGAAAAGGTCAGGTGGGTGCTGATCAGCACGTCCTGTGCAAAGTTGATGTAAACGGGCTGGATGCGGGGGATTGTGGCACCGGGGGCCGATATCCCGGTCAGCACGATCGGCCCGCCAAGCCCTGTCAGTTCGATGGTGATGGCCAGTCGGGTGTTGACCCGCTCTGTCGACAGGATCCGAGTCAGCACATCCGGGCCGTGGTGCCCCTCATGTGCGCCAAGGGGGGCAGGAACAATGAGCATCGCAAAGGCAAGCATCGCCCAAACGAGAGGCCATGTTCCCTGCTTTTCGACCGTTTTGCCCATTGAGGTCCCTGTTTGGCGGCTGGCTCCGCCATATTGCCCAAAGATTTTTGGAGCGCGATGTGATTTTACTCTTGCAGCGCGGGGCGCGGATAAGTATCTCACGGCTCACCCAAGGAAGCGGGCGTAGCTCAGGGGTAGAGCATAACCTTGCCAAGGTTAGGGTCGGGCGTTCGAATCGCCTCGCCCGCTCCAAATTTCTCCAACATACCCGGTTGGACAGACGGAACCGTCTTCGGGCGGTTTTTCTGTTTTCGGGCGTCGGGAACACGGGCGCAATGCCTGCATTCACGGGTTCTGCAGACATCTGCCTGCGTTGGTTTTGGTGATCTGGTTGCCAACATCCCTCGAAACGAGGATCAGCGCATTATGCGGCGCGCAGGCGTGACAGTCCCGAACCCTAGGTCTTTTCTACCAAACCTTCCTCCATGAGGGGCGCCATCAAGCTCTGGAGGGTCCAGAACGGGACGTTCAAAACCTCGGCGATCTCAAGAAGGCTGTGCTGCCCGTCGCAATACGAGATCATGTTCATCATGACACGCACGTTGTCTGCCGATCCTTTTGAGGAAATGTCCGGGTAGAGGCCCCGTTTGCCCAGTTGTGGCTCTCCGAATGTCGTGACGCGTGGCACGAAGTTTTGCTCCAGAATGCGCAGCGCATTTTGCAGGGCAGTGAACCCGCCAGCCAATCCACTTGGGGTGACGACGCTGTCAAGATCGTCCAGGGACGTATGATATTCAGGGTATTCCGCGTATTTTGACCGCATGATCGTCGCAACCGGCAGGTCCACGCCGGGTGAACAATACTGGCGTTCGTCACTGCCGCGATCCAGCCAGGTGTATGCCTTGTAATCGGGTGCCGTGTGGGACAGGACATGTTTGGCGATCCGGTCCGATACCGTGTGGCCATTTCGGGAAGGCAGGTAGGAATAGCAACGATCATCCCCGATGCAGGTCACGTTAAAGCCCGCAAAGGTCCTGGATTTCATCGCGTCAAGATTCTTGCTCAGGTACAGAATGGAACCGATCGTTTCGGGTATGAATACGATGCGATAGGTATAGCGGCGGTCTGGCATCGCCATGATCCACTTTGCCAAAGCGGCCGTGACCACGGGTCCGGACAGTTCGTTGTTCGCCATCGAGGGATGGCAAACATAGGTCGACAGGAAGATTTCCTGATCCGTCTGCCCGGGAAGGATCAAATCGGCATAGTTCATGACCCCCGATGCCAAATCGGCGTCGATGCGCACGTGATACTGTCCGGGGCGCAGGGCATCGCGCTGCGTTTGGGACATGCAAAACCCCCACCGCCTGCGATAGTATGACGTCACGTAGGGAATGGCATCCGGTTGCTCCGGCAAAGAGTAGAGGTGCCTGTCCAGTTCTTCGAGAGAAAGCGATCTGTCAACGGGTTCCGAATATCCAAGCAGATGTAGATTGTTTGTTTTGAAATCAACAACCCTGTCGCCGTTCTCATCCGCGATGTAGGCCTCTCGGACGGTCCATTCATCCGGCACGGTCCAGTCAAAAGCAGCCGCGCCGGAGGGTACGCTGTGAACCTCGAGCCCTGGAAGCTCTTGCGCCAACAACTGCAGGGTTTCGCGCGTCCCGGGGCCGGTCAAAGATCGGGAAATAGGCCAAAGGCGGCGGGCAAAAGCGTGACACCAATTGCCAACACCATCCGGAAACAGCGATGCATCAAGGGTGTTTTCATTCTGTGGCATGAACGGAAGTCCCCGGCTGCCCGGTCTTGCTGAGCGACGCGACTGTGTGAAAGCGGGTGCCTTTCACTCCGCGACGGGGTTTGCGCTGATCACCTTTGTGTGGCCGCGTCAAAGCACCACCTGCGATTTGACTGTCCATACCCGTCAACACGGCAACTGGAAACGCCGCACGGGCGCTGCCGCTTTCGAAAATCCCTGCATCCGAAAACACGCCCCGGCCCCCGATTTGTTGCCCCGTCCTACACAGAACGTCTCTACCGTACTCATGGCGGTCAAGACAATTGCTCTTGGCGACAGATCATCAGCGCACCGGTTCGGGTTGTGAGGGCGCCCGTGGCTCTGATCCGTGCGACGGCAGGCCACAGCACGTCGGGTGATCCCTCACAAGAGCAAGGCCTGGGCCGCGCCTGCGTTCAATGGCGCGGGGCGCTGGCAGGTGCTTGTCAGCTCTATCACCTCTCCCTTGTCGCCGGCCTCCAGCACCGCCGTCATCACATCAACCGCATGCAAGGCCAGTTCAAGCGCGCAGCGATGTGGTCTGCCCTCCTGCATGGCGGCCGCCATGTCGGCCAGACCCGCCGTGCGATAGTTGGCTTTGGCCGTGCCGTTGTTGTTCTGATTGGGGACGCCGAACGGATGGCTGGCCGTGTCGAGCATAGTGCTGCTGCCGGTCGCATCAACGACCTCGACCTCGCCCGAGAACCAGTTCGGATCGGGCAGGAACATCGTCCCTTTGGAGCCGTAAAGCTCCATATGTCCGTGGCGATGCGCCCAGACATCCCAGGATGTCGACAAGGTGATCGTCGCCCCGTTTGCAAAGTCGAGCAGGGCGTGGATGTTGGTGGGGGTTTTGACCGGTATCATCTCTCTACGCCGGGGCTCGGACAGGATTTCGCGGGTTGTGGCCGGTGTCGAGGTCAGGGCGGCAACCCGGGCAACGGGTCCAAGCAACTGGATCAGGTTGGTGACATAGTAGGGGCCGATGTCGAGCATCGGTCCGGCCCCCGGAAGGAAGAAGAAGTCGGGGTTCGGGTGCCAATGCTCCATCCCGTGGTTCATGACATGGGCCGTACCGGCGACCACATCACCGATCTGTCCGGCGTCGATCGCGGCCCGAGCGGCTTGATGCGCCCCCCCGAGGAAGGTGTCAGGGGCTGAGCCGACGCGCAGCCCTTTTTCGGCGGCCAATGTGCGCAAGGCTTCGCCCTGTTCCTGCGTAAGCACGATCGGCTTTTCGGAATAGGCGTGCTTGCCCGCTTGCAGAATGGCGCGTGTGACGTCGAAATGTGCGTCCGGTATCGTCAGGTTCACCACGATGTCGATGTCGTCGGCGGCCAGAAGGTCTTGGACACTGTGGGCGCGCACGTCAAATGCCGATGCCTGCGCCTGCGCCGTGTTCAGGTTGAGATCGGCAACCGCACGCACCTCGAGCCCTTTGAACAGCGGTGCAAGCCGCAGGTATGCGGTCGAGATATTGCCGCACCCGATGATCCCAATGCCGAGCATGGACGTCTCCTTTACAGTGTTTGAGCCGATGTAAACGCGCGTTGCGCAAATCGGTGATGGTCGCTGGGTTTGTCGTGTTCAGCCACAAAATATCGGGTGCCAGCCGCCTTGAGGGCGGCCAACAGGCCCGCCCAGTCCATGGTGCCGTGGCCCACATCTGCCCAGCCGTCTTCGTCCATCGCTTCTCCGGCAGGGGCGATGTCCTTGAGATGCGCGATCTCGATCCGGTTGCCGAAACGCTCAATCGGTGCAAACGGGTCGGCGTCCGCGCGCACGGCCCATGCCACATCATATTCGAACAAGACGGAAGGGGCCTCGGCAAGGATCAGGTCGATTGGCAGCGTCCCGTCCGGCAACGCGGCAAACTCGAAATCGTGGTTGTGATAGGCCAGTTTCACCCCCGCGTCGCCCAGACTTTTGGCTACCGCGGCCAAGCGGGCCCCAAAGCCGCGCCATCCATGCGCGTCGGTTGGGCGATCTGCGGGCATGATGAACGGGATCACAATGGTCTCGATCCCGAACCGTTGCGCGGTGGCGATGACGGCGTCTGCGTCGGCCTCGCACATGTCCAGCCCCACATGGCAGGTCGGCATGGTCAGGCCAGTGGCTTGCAGGCCCTGTTCCAGCGCATCCATGGCATCGCCGTCCTCGACCAGCGCGCCATAGCCTTCCACATACGTGTATCCGATGTCGGACAGCATTCTGAGCGTATCTGCGAGCGGTGGGTTCAGGCGTGAACTGTAGAGCTGGTAGGACAGTTGGGTCATGTGTGGGCCCTTTCAGGTGCGTGAGTGGCGGAATAGAGGTCTCTGAGCGTGAAATCAGCAGGAGAACCGGGCGCGTCGGGGTCAAACCGCACAGAGACGGGGTGACCGGGCACGAGGTGAAAGCCGTTGTCGCTCAACCGGCCGGGGCGGTCCGGCTCCAGCGCAACAAAAAGCGCCAGACGCTCCGCGGAAAGCGTCAGCATGACGTGATCTGCGTGTTCGGCTGTTTCGACAACGATACCGGAATCGGTCAAGTGGTAAGATTTGTAGGGACGCGGCGCAAAGTGGTCACTGTGCGGGACCCCATCGACGCGCCAGTCGAATGTGAGAATTTCAGTAGGTGCCAAAGCACCGGTTGGGATGACAAGGCCGTCAACGGCCCTGTCGGGGGGTGCGGTAACGGTTGCCGCGCCCAATGCGCGCGCGGTGCCATCGGGTGCAACGGCAAAGGCGTCGACCGGAACGGTCGCGGGATTGATCTGGTCATTCACCACGCGCAAGGTGATGCCGTGGGATGAGGGCACTGCCGTCACAATCACGGGCGCGTAAAAGCGGCGCGCGGCATGGTGCAACAGCTTCCAGCCGCCGCCATGATCGAGGCTGGACCACGAACAGACCGGCCATGTGTCGTTCAGCTGCCAGTACAGCGTGCCCATGCAGTGCGGTTTCAGGCTGCGCCAGTGGGTGACGGCTGTTTTGATGGCGAGCGCCTGTTGGACCTGACTGAGATAGACGAAATTCTCGAACCCCTCCGGAAAGCGGAAATAGCGGAACATCGTTTCCGTGATCCGCGCATTGCCGCCTGCGTTTTTCTGGTGACTTTCCATCACGGGCGAGGCGATGTTGCGGTCTGACGGTTCGGTAAAGCGGCGGATCACATCCATCGACGGGTAGGATTGGAACCCGAATTCCGAGCAAAAGCGGGGGGCGACGTCGCGGTAATGGTCAAAGTCGCGCCCTTCGTGCCAGACGGACCAGAAATGCATGTCGCCGGATCCGTCGTCATGCCATGCATCGCCAAAGTTCAGCGGGCCTGCCGATGGGCTTGAGGGCCACCAGATCGCGGATGGCGCGGTCTCTTTCAGGGCTGTTTCGATTGTGCGGTTCAGACGGTCATAGGCGACAAGGTATCGGTCGCGGTCTTTGCGGCTTTCTTCGTACCAGGTCAGTGCGCCCACCAGTTCGTTGTCCCCGCACCACAGCGCGATGCAGGCGTGATGGTTCAGCCGGGCCACTTGCTGGCGCACCTCGCTGGCGACATCGTTCAGAAACGCACCCGTGGCCGGGTAGAGGTGGCAGGCGAACATGAAGTCGTGCCAGACCAGCACGCCCATTGCGTCGCACAGATCATAAAACCAGTCCGGCTCGTAGCGTCCGCCGCCCCAGACCCGGATCATGTTCATGTTGGCATCAACGGCGGACTGCAGCAGGCCCCGGCACATGTCCGGTGTAATCGCTCCGGCCAGGGCATCGGCGGGGATCCAGTTTGCGCCCTTCATGAAGACAGCGTGACCGTTCACATGAATGGCAAACCCGGTTCCAGCCTCGCGTACCAGTCTGAGTTCGCGCAGTCCGATGCGTCGGGTTGTCTTGCTTTCGCCCACTGTGATGGAAAGATCATGCAGCGTTTGTCTGCCCAACCCGGTTGGCCACCACAAATCGGGCGCATCAATGCGCAACTGAAGGCGCGCCCTGTCGGATGTGATCTGCGCTTGCGCGGCGACCCCGCACAATGATGCGTGCAGGGTGTCTGCGTCGGAGTGACCTTCGGTGTGGACGTCGATCGTAACGGCGACGCCATGCGGGCCATGGTGCTGGGCCACGATCACCTCGGCAATCCGGGGGCCGAGCGGTTCCAGCCGGACGTCGCCATAAAGCCCGAACGGAGCCAGCGCGATGTTCCAGTCCCAGCCAAAGTCGCATTCCGGTTTGCGCAGCATGTTGCCATGGGGAATCGGGCAATTGTCGCTTTGATACGGGACGAAAAAGGGCTGGGCGTTTGCCCGTGCCTTTGCTTGTGCGGGGGCGGCGCGAAAATGCAGCATGATCACGTTCTGACCGGCCTCCAGAACACCTGACACATCCACGCGATGGGTGCGAAACATGCTGTCTGCGCGCAAGACTGTCTGCCCGTTCAGGGTCACATTAACGACCGTGTCCAGCATGGACAGAACAAGGACCATGTCCGTCTGGGACGTCTGAAAGGTGCGGGTCAGAACCCAGTCACGTTCCGCAATCCAGCGCAGGTCATATTCGTTGTCCCGCCAGTAGGGATCGGGAATGACGCCCGCTGCATGCAAGGCGCTGATGCCATCGCCGGGCAGCGACATCGGGGCGGTGAATTGCCCGGTGACATCAGACAAATCCCATGGTCCGGACAGGTCCAGCATCTGGTTTCAGACCCTTTCCTCGGTCGCCTTGTCAAAAAGCGAGGCGTGCGACGGGTCAAAGCCGATCTGGATACGATCCCCGGAAGACACGGCCGCTTGCCCGTCCATGCGGATACGCAAGGGGACGCCCGCCAGCGTTGCCCATGCCAAAGTGTCCGACCCCATTGGTTCGACGATGTCGATGGTGACAAGTGCGGTGACGGGCAAGTCCTTGGCCGCATCGCCTGAAACGACATGCTCGGGCCGAATGCCCATCCAAGCAGGCCCGGTAAAGCGGGGATTTTGAAAGTCGTACCCCGTCAATGAAAA
>JBCBDZ010000070.1:0-14906 GCA_038529225.1 Pseudomonadota bacterium
CCCCGATGCCCAACGCATCCAGTGACACATGCGCGCCGCCGCCTGTGGCGGTGCGCACAGCGTCAACCACAGCCTCGGTTCCTGCGCGCGCATCTATGGTGACTTCGGCACCAAAGCTACGTGCCTGTTCCAATGCACCCGCACTGACATCAATGGCGACGATCCGCGCGCCCAGAGACTGCGCAATCAGGATTGCAGACAGTCCAACGCCGCCACAGCCATGCACGGCAACCCATTCGCCGGGCCGCACCTGCGCGCGGTCCACCAGGGCCCGCCACGCGGTGGTGACGCGACAGCCCATGCCGGCGGCCGATGCAAAGTCGAGCGTGTCAGGCAGAGAGACAAGGTTGTAATCAGCCGCCGGGATCGCGACGGCTTCGGCAAAGCTGCCCCAAAAGGTAAAGCCGATGACCGATTGCGTGGCGCAAACCGTGGGCTGCCCGCTGCGACAGTCGGTGCAATGTCCACAGCCAAGAATAAAGGGCGCTGTCACGCGGTCTCCCTTGGCAAAGCGGGTACACCCGCGCCCAACATCGATCACTTCACCCGCAAACTCGTGGCCCATGACATGAGGCAAGGCGACATCCGGGTCCGCGCCAACCCATGCATGGTGATCGGACCGGCATACACCGCAGGCCTTGACGGCAACAACGGCACCATCTTCCGGACAGGCCGGGTCCGCCACATCGCGCAGGCCAAGCGCCCCGCCAAAGGCCTCAAGAACAGCCGCTTTCATCTCACCCCTCCCGACTTTTACCCCCAAGTGCCCTGTGCACCCCAAAACAACACGCCCAATTGCGACATTGCAGGCTCTGTGCGGGTCATTTCAGCCACATATTCCCGCGGCAGGACCTTGCGCACCCAGCCTGTGGATAAAATGTCTTTCTTTTGCCGGAAATGCTCCATAAGTTGACCGTGATGAGAGGTGAAAACACCCGCATCCAATATGCTAAAAGGCAGGCAGGCAGTATAAATGGCAGGTTCAGACGCACTTATTGTGCGCCCTCTTTCTTTGTCGGATCGTGTCCAGTGGGGCGATCTGTGGACGGCATATCTCGCGTTTTACGAAACGTCTCGTCCGAAAACGCTCTTTGATACCTATTTTGCGCGCCTGCTGGGCGATGACCCGCAGGACTACCATGGGCTGGTGGCCGAAGCGGATGGCAAGCTGGTCGGGCTGACTCATTACGTGTTTCACCGCCACGGCTGGAAAGTCGAAAACGTCTGCTACCTGCAGGACCTCTATGCCGACCCTTCGGTGCGTGGCCAAGGTGTCGGACGCAAGCTGATCGAGGCGGTCTACAGCGCCGCCGATGCTGCGGGATGCCCGTCCGTCTACTGGCTGACACAGGACTTCAACACGGAAGCCCGCAAGCTTTATGACCGCATCGGGAAACTCTCCCCCTTCATCAAGTACGATCGGGGATGAGCATGTTGCGACGTTTTGTTCTGCCTTTCGTTCTTGCGCTCAATGCCTGCGCGCCCGTGACGCCCGGCGATGTCGCCACGCGCGCTCTGCCGCAGACGAGCGACCTGCCCCCGATGAAAACCTTCGGAGCGCCAACGCCCGGAGCGCCGATCCGGTCCAACAACGATCTGGCCCTCGACTTTATCGAGCTCAGCTTTCAACTGGAATCGGGGCGCGATCTGCCTGTGTTTACACGGTTCGAAGGCCCGATTTCAGTGCGCGTCACCGGGGCCCCTCCGGCCTCGCTTGGCACGGACCTGCGCCGTTTGATGTACCGCCTGCGCGATGAAGCCGGGATCGACATCTACGAAGCGGCCCCGGGCACAGACGCCAACATCACCATTCAGGCGGTGACCCGCGCCCAGATCCGGCGCGCCCTGCCCCATGCGGCCTGTTTCGTCGTTCCAAACATCACCGACATTTCGCAATACAGACCCAATCGGCGCAGCGTGCGCACCAGCTGGTCTCACCTGCGCACACGCAACCAGTTGGCCATCTTCCTGCCCAACGACTCCAGCCCCCAGGAAGTGCGCGATTGCCTGCACGAAGAACTGGCACAGGCCATTGGCCCTCTCAACGACCTCTACCGCCTGCCCGACAGCGTCTTTAATGATGACAACGTGCACACGGTGCTGACAGGCTTTGATATGCTGATCCTGCAAGCCTATTACGCGCCTGAACTACGCTCGGGCATGACGCGTGGGCAGGTCGCAGCCAAGCTGCCGGGCATTCTGGCGCGGATCAATCCGGATGGCGAAAACATGCCCGCACAATTCGCCACCCGCACCCCGCGTGCCTGGAGCGATGCTGTCCAGACGGCTCTTGGCCCCGGCGCCAAACCTGCACAGCGGCGCGATGCGGCGGCAACGGCACTAGAGATTGCCCGCGCGATGGGTTGGACGGATCACCGTCGCGCCTTTGCCCATTACGCAAATGGCCGCCTCATGCAATCCACGGACCCGCAGGCCGCCCAGGCACATTTCCGCGCGGCAGATCAGTATTATGCCGCCACCAAAGGTGCGCGCCTGCACCGCGCCTATGTGGCCACGCAATTGGCCGCCTATGAGATCACCCGCGGAGACGGAGAGTCAGCATCGGTCTTGCTGGCGCCGCACATCGATCAGGCTGCGCGCAACGAAAACGCCGCCCTTTTGTCCACCCTGCTGTTGCTGCGCGCAGAGGCGCTGGACCTTCAGGGAAGGTCCGCCGAGGCCCAGAGTGTGAGGCTGGACAGTATCGGATGGGCGCGCTACGGCTTTGGGCCAGACTGGGCGGTCCGGGCCAAGCTGCGGGAAATCTCTTCCTTGAACCCGTTGAATGGTTGAACTTGCCGCCCCAAGCAATTGAGAGGCAAGGCAAATGATCGTTATCTCCGGTGCTGTGTTGGGCGCAGTGATTGGCGGCTACACCGCGTATAAACGCTCCGGCAATCGCCTTGATATCGCACAATACGCGGCGGGCTACGCCTTGGCCTTTGTGGTGGTCGGTATGATCGTCACGGTTGTGATCGACCGAATTCTGAGCGCCTGAGCCATGTTCCTGCCCTTCTTCGAGACGTTGCGCAAAGGTGGGGTCCCTGTTTCCTTGCGCGAATTCCTCGCTTTTCTCGAGGCGATGAAGGCCGGGCTTGCCACCTATGACGTCGAGGCGTTCTACTACCTAGCCCGCACCGCCATGGTGAAGGACGAGCGCAATATCGACAAGTTCGACCGGGCCTTTGCCGCCACTTTCGAAGGGCTGGAACAGATCAGCATCGCCCAGGTGCTCGAGGCCGTCGACATTCCGCAGGATTGGTTGGAGAAACTGGCCGAAAAGCATCTGTCCGAGGAAGAGCGCAAGGAGATCGAAGCTTTAGGAGGTTTCGACAAGCTCATGGAAACGCTCAAGAAACGCCTCGAGGAGCAGAAGGGCCGCCACGAGGGCGGCAATAAATGGGTTGGCACCGCCGGCACGTCCCCCTTTGGCGCCTATGGGTACAATCCCGAAGGCGTGCGCATAGGTCAGAACGAAAGCCGCCACAAGAAAGCGGTGAAAGTCTGGGACAAGCGTGAATTCAAGAACTTGGACGACACAGTTGAACTTGGCACGCGCAACATCAAGGTCGCCCTGAAACGCCTGCATCGGTGGGCACGTGACGGCGCGGCAGAGGAGTTCGATCTGAACGGCACCATCCGTGCCACGGCCGAACACGGCTATCTGGACGTGCAGACCCGACCGGAACGCCGCAACGCCGTCAAGGTTCTGTTGTTCTTTGATATCGGCGGGTCGATGGACCCCCACGTGAAAATCGTGGAAGAACTGTTTTCGGCCGCGAAGTCGGAATTCAAACACCTTGAGCATTTCTACTTTCACAATTGCCTGTATGAAGGTGTGTGGCGCGACAATCGTCGTCGCTGGGATGCGCAGACGCCAACCCATGACGTTCTGCGCACCTATGGTCCTGATTACAAATGCATTTTTGTCGGAGACGCCAGCATGTCTCCTTATGAAATCGCCTATCCCGGTGGTGCGAACGAACACTGGAATGCCGAGGCGGGACAGGTTTGGCTGGCCCGCGCGCGCGATCAGTGGCAGTCGAACCTCTGGATCAACCCTGTGCCGGAGAAATACTGGGGCTACACCCACTCCATCGGGATGATTCAGGAAATCTTTGGCCCGGACGCAATGGTGCCCATGACCCTTGAAGGGTTGAGCCGCGGCATGAAAGCCCTCACGCGATAGCGCTTTTCGGTTACAAAAACCTCGCCTAGGCTTGCGCCCATGTCAGACGCCCCTGTTGTCCGCATTGACCCCGTGGCTTTTCATGCCGACCCCTACCCGGTGCTGGCAAAGATGCGGCGCGATACACCGGTCTGCTTTGTCCCCGAACTCGGCGCGACACTGTTCACACGCCGCGATGACGTGTTCACGCAGGAAAAGCGGATTGACCTGTTTTCCAGCCACCAGCCCAACGGGTTGCTGACCCGCGTGATGGGTGAAAACATGATGCGCAAGGATGGCGAGGCACATCAGGTCGAGCGCAAGGCCCTGTTTCCCGCCCTTTCACCGCGCACGGTGCGCGATGCGTTGGACGCCCAATTCGCCGAGATCGTGCAAGGCCATATTGATCGGATCAAACCGCTGGGCGCCTGCGATCTGGTGCACGACTATGCCATGCCCGTGGCCGCTGATGCGTTGCGGGTGATGACGGGCCTCACCAACATGGCCGCCACAGAGATGGACGCGGCCAGTCAGGCGATGCTGGACACGGCGGCAAATTACCAAGGCGACCCCGAGATTGATGCCAAGGGCTATGGCTATGCGGCGCGTGTCCTTGAGTTGATCAAAGAGCGTTTGCCTGCGCTGCGCACCGCGCCTGATCTGTCGATCATTTCAGTGCTTGATCAGGCGGGCCTGAGCCTTGATCAGATTGCAGGCAACGTTCGCGTCATCATCGGCGGCGGGCAGAACGAGCCACGTGATGCCATTGCGGGCACCATTTGGGCCTTGCTCAGCCATCCGGACCAACACGCTCTGATCACCAATGGCGAGGCGACATACGAGGACGCCTTTGCCGAATATGTCCGCCTGATTGCCCCCATCGGCATGTCACCGCGCCGCGTTGCGCGCAATGACACCGCCTGTGGTGTGGGGTTTGAAGCAGAAGAGTTGATTTTCTTCATGTTTGGCTCGGCCTGCCGGGACGAGGCGCATTTTGACGACCCGGACCGCTTTGATATCACCCGCGACACACGGCCCGCCATTCCCTTTGGGGCGGGGCCCCATTTTTGTGCCGGGGCAGCGGCGTCGCGCACGCTGATTGCGGGCCATGCGGTGCCGCAGGCTTTTGCCCAACTTGACGGTCTCGCGCTGGCAGGAGACGTCCCATTTGCGGGCTGGGCCTTTCGTGGGCCAACTTCCTGCCATGTGCGCTGGAAAACCTGACGCGACGGCCCCATATCTGCTGCATGATCAAGTTCACCCCGATCCTTCTGGCCGTCGTCTACGGCCTCATCATGTACCGTTTTTCCGTGTGGCGGACGTCACGCAATCTGGATGAGCAGTCGACAGAACTGGCCGACCCTATGTTGCGCCAGATGTGTGACCAGTTGGCAGGCGCGCTCGATCTGCCCCGGATCAAGGTCCACATCTACGAAATCGAGCCCGTGAACGGCCTTGCCGCCCCGGACGGGCGCATTTTCATCACGCGCGGCTTTTACAACCAGTTCCGCAAAGGGGCTGTTTCCGCCGCTGAAATGGCAAGCGTGATCGCGCACGAGTTGGGGCATGTGGCCCTTGGGCACAGCCGTCGCCGCATGATCGACTTTTCCGGGCAGAACGCGATGCGCATGGCTCTGGGCATGATCCTGTCCCGTTTCATACCCTTTGTCGGCGTGTGGATTGCCAACGGGCTGACGACATTGCTTGCGGCCCGCCTATCACGTCAGGATGAATACGAGGCCGACGCCTATGCCGCGGCCCTGCTGACCAAGGCGGGCATCGGGATCGGTCCGCAAATCTCCCTGTTTGGAAAACTTGAAGAGTTGACCAAGTCGCGCGGCGGCGCGGTGCCTGCATGGCTGTTAAGCCATCCAAAGACGGATGATCGGGTCAAAGCGTTGCAGGCCCTTGAGGCCAAGTGGCAGGTCACGACCTAAGCGAGCCGCTCCACCGCCTTGCCAAAGCGCGGCAGACGCGCCTTTTTCATCAGGCTGCGTAGGGTCCAGGGTTCGCCTGACAGGCGTCGTGCTTCTTCCAGAACGGCATATGCCACTGGGGCAACAAGGTCGGGATTGGCCTCGGCACAGCCTTGCAAGTAGCTGTCGGGGTCCACGCGGTGCAGGCCTTCTTCGCTCAGCACATTGCGCGGGAAATCCTTGGCATTCACGGTCATGATCGCATCTGAATGTCCGGCAATGGCGGCTGCCAGCACGTGCACATCGTTGGGGTCCGGCAGCCACAGCCTGTTTTCGATTTCGGGCGCATAGTGCACTTCGGCCCCCGGCCATGCGGCCTGCACCATGGCGATCTCACCGCGCGCCTGCGCCTCGCCCTGTGGGCCCAGCTTGATCGCGGCGCGGGCCCATTCCTCGAGGATGCGGGGGGACCATTGCGGGGTGAACAGCCCGGTCTTTGCCACGCCCAGCACAACCTCACGCATCACTGTGGGATAAAGCACATTCGCGTCGATCAGGATCTTCATATCAGCACTTCTCGGAATTCAGGCAAAATCGTTTACGTCCAAACGCGTTGAAATCTCTGATTTCAGGCGGTGTCTGGACGTACAGCATTTTCCGAAAGTGCTAAAGCCGGAAGAACAATGCCTTGAGGTAGCCGCTTTCGGCCAGTTGCGGCATCAGCGGGTGGTCCGGTCCGGCAAACCCTGTGCGAATGAGCGCGGGCGTGCGTCCGGCTTTGCCGATCCCGCGCATGCAGGCCGCCTGGAACGCAGTCAGGTCAGCGGCGTGACTGCAACTGCACAAGGCAAGGATGCCGTCCCGGGCCACAAGGGCCGCCGACAGCCGTGCCACACGCTCATAGGCGCGCAATCCCGCATCGAGCGCCGGTTTGGCAGGCGCAAAGGCCGGCGGGTCACAGATCACCAGATCAAACGTGTCGCCTTCCTCAGCCAAGGCAGTCAGCACCTCAAATGCATCCCCTTGTCGCGCCTCAAAACGGTCAGAGGCATCCATCGCAGCCGCCCCTTGGCGCGCCAACGCCAAGGCCGGTGCCGAGCCATCGACACACAGCGCAGATCTCGCCCCACCGGCAAGTGCCGCAAGTCCAAAGCCGCCCACGTGGGAAAACACGTCCAGCACCCGCGCATCGCGCGCCAGACCCGCGGCAAAGGCATGGTTGGGGCGCTGGTCGTAAAACAGACCCGTTTTCTGCCCGCCCATGACATCCGCCATATAGGTCGCACCGTTCATTGGCACGGGGATGGGCTCGGACGGTGCGGTGCCGTGCAGGACGGCGCTGACATCATCAAGGCCTTCAAGGCTTCGGGCGCGCCCGGCGGCGTTTTTCAACACAGTGGACGCGCCTGTCACCGCCATCGCAGCCTCGGCCAGCATGTCAAGCCGTGCGTCCGCCCATGCCGCGTTGGGCTGGATCACCAGCACATCCTCGAAGCGGTCTATCACGACACCGGGCAACCCGTCTGCCTCGGCATGGATCAGACGGTAGAAAGGCGCGTCAAAAAGGCGTTCGCGCAGGTTCAATGCGCTGATCAACCGGGTCTTGAACCAGTTGACGTCCACCTTTGCGCCGACATCCCTATCGATCACGCGCGCGATGATCTTGCTGTTCGGGTTCACGGCGACAAGGGCAAGGGGATTGCGGTGCGAATCCTCCAACACCGCAATGGTGCCTGGGGCCATGGCCTTGGTGCGCCGGTCGGTGACGACTTCGTTGGCATAGGCCCATGGAAACCCATGGCGGATGCGACGGGTGTCCATCTTGGGTCGCAGGCGGATAACGGGGCGGTCGGATGCATCAGAGGGCGCTGTCATAGCGCCCTCCTCTAGAGTGTTCGGTACGGCGGTAAAAGCTCAGAGTTGGTTCATCGCCTGGATAAGGCCCAGTTTCGGGTTTTGGAACCCTTCCGGTGTGGTCAGTTCCTGACGGATCGCTTCGGCCAGCATGTTGGTGATGCGCACCTTTTGGGTCTCACCGCGGGCCTCGGCCTCCAGCGCCTGACGCCCGCCAAAGGCATGGAGGTCCGCACGCACGCGGCGCGTTTCGCCCAGTTGTGCGTTGGTCACTGCGTGGCGCATGGTCAGGTTGAAGTTGATGTTGTGCACGCCGCCGGTCGAGTAACGGGCACGCTCGGTCAGCGCATGAAAGCGGGTGACCTCAATGTCGAGAAACACTGGCGTCGCCCCATCAAGCGCATCCGTTCCTTTTTTCATGGCGTCGTTGAAAATCGCACCAATCTGGGCGTGCCGGTCCCCGATCGGATCACCACGCCACACGATGTCGGTCGAGGGCAGGTACCCGTTGCCTTCGGACACTTTCAGCGACCGTGGCACGCGGATGGTGATGTTTTCCACACGGACATCGGTGTTGTAGGCTCCGACCTGTTTGGTTTCGGCAAAGGGAAGCCCCTGAGCCTCGAAAGGCGCGTCACGGGTGGGTGTATTTGTGCTGGCGCAGGCTGACACAAGGACGCCAATCGCCAACACGGCAGGCAGGTTGATAAGTTTCATATCGTCTCTCCGCTCGGCACGGATTGATCCGCACGGCTCTTTTTGTTCGCGCACAGGATGGGCGGGCAAAGGGGCGGAATTGAGACATTATTGGTTCAAATGCAGGATTGTTTCGCGGCACGGGCTATTGCGGACGCGACCGGCTGCGCCAGCCGCCGCGCCGTTTCGGGCTGGCCACTTGCGCCCGTCCTTCGGTCAGCACCGCGGTCATCGGATGATCCGCGTGCGCAGCGCCATAACGGTCCAAAAGCGCGTTGATCGCCGTGGCGGGAGCGACCGCGTCCGGCAGGCTAAGGGCCCAGTCCAGAAAGATGGTGCGGCATTCGGGTTTGGTGATTCCATCAATTTGGTAGGCCTCGTAAATCAGGCCCTTTGGATCCTGCGCATCGCCTTTTGCAATCATCCGCCTGCTCCCGCGCCGGCATGACGGGCAACGGCACTGTCAATCACATTGCGGGCCGCGATGTAGGCCGCCTCCAGCGCCGCTTCGGCCTGGGCGCGTGTGGGTTCTTGTGTTGCAGCTATCAAAACGTCCAAGCCTCTTGATCCCAGCGCATCCGCGTCCAGTCTGTCGGTGCTCAGCAACCGCACCGCCATCTGAACGCGCCAAAACATCGCATAGCTGTCCTGCAAAACCTGCGCCTGTGCGTCACTTGTCAGCCCGGCAGCGACGCATCCCGCAATCCCGCCAGCCACCTGCCTTGGCGCTGTCGCGGACAAAAGCGCGCCGGTTTGCGAAAACAGTTCGATATCCTGCATCCGGCCCGCGCCAACCTTTACATCCCAAACCCCGCCTGACGCTTTTGCAGCGGCGATGCGGGCACGCATGTCCCTCAGGTCACCCATGACGGAGGGCACATCACGCACCTCGCTCAGCACGCGTTGGCGCAATCCGGCAATGTCAGCGGCCAGATCAGAAGGTCCGGCCACGACCCGCGCCCGTACCAGAGCCAGATGTTCCCACAGCCACGCCTCGTTTTGCTGATAGTTCTGAAAGGCACTCCAGCTTGTGGCGACAGGCCCCTGATTGCCCGACGGGCGCAGACGCATATCGGCCTCGTACAAACGCCCTTGCGCGGTCTGGGCGGTGATGGCCGTGATCATCGCCTGTGTGAGGCGGGCATAATAGGTGCGCACCGCAAGTGGTTTTGCACCTGTCGAATACTCCTCGGTTCCCGGATCATAGATCACGATCACGTCCAGATCCGATTGTGCCGTCAACACTCCGGCCCCGAGGCTGCCCATGGCGACAATCGCTGCGCCGCGTCCCGGCGGCGGACCGAACCGCACTGAAAACTGCGCCTGCACCACGGGCCACAGGGCGGCGAGGGCCGCCTGCGCGAGGTCAGCGTATTGCGCGCCCGCATCCGGCGCAGTGGTCAGCGCGCGCAAGTGATGCACGCCGATGCGGAAATGCCAGTCCTTGGCCCAGCCCCTGATGGCATCCAGTTTGGCCTCGTAATCCGGTTCTGCGGCCATCCGCGCCTCGGCTTCGGCACGCAGCGCCGCCTGCCCCGGCCAGTCCGCAAAAAAGCTGCCCCCGATGACAGCATCCAGCACCGAGGCATTGCGCGACAGATACCGGGCCAAAGCGGGCGACGTGCTGACGATATCCACCAGCAGATCGACAAGCTGTGGATTGGCGTCAAACAGCGAAAAAAGCTGCACACCCGCAGGCAGGCCGGCCAGAAACCCGTCAAAGGCCGCAAGTGCTTCTTGTGGTTTGCCAGCCGCACCCAACTGGGCCAGCAAGGCCGGCTCAATACGTTCGAACAGCGCAGCACCGCGTTGCGATCGCAAGGCCGGATAGCTGCGCCAGCGGGCGCGCATGGCAGGGTCAACATGTGGCGCTTCTGGTTCCGGATCGGCGCTGGAGGGGGCAAAGAAACCCTCGGTTTCGCCGTGCACGGCGGACAGACGGGCGATCAACTCATCCTCGAGATGCGCGCGATCCATGTTCATCATCGCCGCCAGCCGGTCAAAGCCTTCGTCCGTGACGGGCAACTCATGGGTCTGGGTGTCGCGCACCATCTGCACGCGGTGCTCGACCGTGCGGGCAAAACGGTAGTGATCGCTGAGGTCTTCGGCCACATCCGCCTTGACCCAACCCTTTGAGGCCAGCCGCTCCAGCCCCTCAACCGTACCCCGCACCCGCAAATCCGGATCGCGCCCACCCGAGATCAGTTGCCGTGTCTGGGTAAAAAACTCGATCTCGCGTATGCCGCCCCGACCAAGTTTCATGTTGTGGCCCCGCAGGGTGATCGGACCCGCGGTGCCTTTGTGGGCGCGGATGGCCAGTCGCATGTCATGGGCATCCTGAACAGCCGCAAAATCAAGATGGCGTCGCCAGACAAACGGGGTCAGATCAGACAGGAAACGCGCCCCTGCCCCGGTGTCGCCAGCGCAGGCCCGTGCCTTGATGTAGGCTGCCCGCTCCCACGTGCGCCCAAGGCTTTCGTAATAGCGCATGGCGGCCCCGGCCGACAGCACCACCGGGGTCACGGCCGGGTCCGGACGCAGGCGCAAATCGGTGCGAAAGACGTACCCGTCTTCTGTCAGGTCGCTGAGTGTCGCGGCCATGTCCTGCACCGCGCGCACGCAAGCCTTGCGGATCAGCGCGTGATCGCCGGGCGCATGGCGGGTTTCGTCAAACAGGCACACAAGGTCGATATCTGACGAGTAATTCAGCTCGCCCGCGCCCATCTTTCCCATCGCCAGAACAAACAATCCCACGTTTGTGTCCGGCAGCTTGCCGCGGCGCACCTGATGCGCCAGCGCCGCATCCAGCGCGGCCTGTGTGGTCATGTCCGCAAGCGATGTCAAAGCCCCGGTGACTTGCTCCAGCGACCATGCGCCCCCCAGATCGGCAAGCCCCGCCAACAACGCCACCCGCCGTTTGGCACGGCGCAAGGCGGGGCGCATGTCTTCCATGTTCCCTTCCGGTGCCTGCAGAACAGCATCCATCGCCGCATCCATGTCTTCGACGGCATCTCGCAACCATGCGGATTCGCGTGAAATCAAACCGGCCAGAAAAGGGCTGCACGCGGCTGTGCCATAAACAAGGTCCCGCACCCGAGCGCTGAGACCGGGAATGGCAGCGACCGCCTCTTCTCCCCGGTCAGGTTGAAATGGGCGCGGGATCCGGGTGATATGCTGTTCCAGTCGCATGCGGCCACACTCAACAGCGACACGGCGCGGCGTCAATGCCTCTTGCATGACCGCGTCCGCGCGGGCACCACTGTGTGCATGAGCAAAAGCCTGAAACGTGTCCGCGCCGCCCTTGAGGCGGCCGGGATCGATACCGAGATTCGTGAAACCCCCTTGGCGCGCACCGCGGCAGATGCCGCCAAAGCCATCGGCTGCGAGATTGACCAGATCGCCAAGTCCATCATCTTTCGCGGGGAAAACAGCCACAGGGCGGTGCTTTTCATCACCGCAGGTGGCAATCAGGTCGATCCGGCGCAGGCTGCACAGTTGGCGCAAGAGCCCTTGGGCAAGGCAGATGCTGCCCTGATCCGCGCCCAGACCGGTTTCGCGATCGGCGGCGTTTCACCCGTTGGGCACCTGTCTGCGATCACTGCGTTCCTTGACCCTCGACTGACGGAATTTCCTGTCATCTGGGCCGCAGCCGGAACGCCGCATCACGTTTTTCGGGCCTGTCCACACGATTTGGTGAAAATTTCAGGCGCGCAAGTATCTGTTTTTACGTCTTAATCAGAACCTATGTAAAAAACATTCACATTAAGCCTTGCAGTATGGGCCCGTGATGCCAATCTATGTAATGTGAAACACTTTCACATACGGACTTTCCCAAGGGGTCGAGACCCCCATAGCTCTGAAAGGTATGAAAATGGCAACCATGTCCACCACCGCCACCGCGCAGCCCCGCTCGGAAGGTTGGTTTTCGAGGTCCGAACGCTGGCTTGACGACAAGGGCAAAGGCGCCTGGATCGCGGCCATGGTTCTGGGGTTCATCTTCTTCTGGCCCGTTGGCCTCGCCCTTCTGTTTTATATGATCTGGAGCAAACGCATGTTCAACAAATCCTGCAGTTCCCGCCGCATGAGCACAACAATGACCACCATGCGGCCCACCGGCAACGCAGCCTTTGACGCCTACAAGTCCGACACCCTGCGTCGCCTTGAAGACGAACAACACAACTTCGAGGCGTTCCTTGAGCGGTTGCGGGAGGCCAAGGACAAATCCGAGTTCGATCAGTTCATGGACGAACGCGCCAAAGCGGCCAAGTCCGAAGACTGAGCCAACCCGTTACGATCCACCGGCCCCTGCACTGCGGGGGCCGGGTTTTCCTTTTCCTACGGAGCACCTCCATGCAGCTCGCCGACCCGATCACCCAACCCCAGTTCTACCGCGATGTGGCCGCAAAGCGGTTCCTTGCATGGGTCATCGACACGATCATCGTGGCCCTCGCCAGCCTTGTCATTGTGCCCTTCACGGCATTTTTGGCTGCGTTTTTCTTTCTGGCGCTGATGGGCATCGTCGGGTTCATGTACCGCGTGATAACGCTGGCCACGGGTTCGGCCACGTGGGGCATGCGGATGATGGCGATCGAGATAAGGGATCAGCACGGCGCGCAGCTTGATCTGGGTCAGGCGTTTTTGCACACCGTTGGGTACACCGTCAGCTGGGCAGTGACCCCATTGCAACTGATCTCGATGGTTTTGATGGCCACATCCAACCGGGGACAGGGCCTGACGGACGTTGTATTGGGCACCGCAGCGATCAACCGCAAGGTGTAAGGGTCGTGTCGGCACGTAATGCTTGCCTCGCGCGTCAGCATTGGTATCATTCGGGCATTCACTCGGGAAATCCATGCGCCACACGCTTCCTCTTGCTCCGCAGTTCTATGTGACGGCTCCGCAGCCCTGTCCGTATCTGGACGGGCGGATGGAACGCAAGCTGTTCACGGCCCTGCAAGGCGACAACGCCGACAAGCTGAACGATTCCCTCAGCCAGCAAGGGTTTCGGCGCTCTCAGAACGTGCTTTACCGCCCGTCTTGTGCCGAATGTTCAGCCTGCCTGTCGGCCCGCATTGATGTGTCGGCCTTTACAGCCAGCAAAAGCCAGAAACGGACAAGCCGGCGCAATGCAGACCTCGCGCGGCGCGCGACCTCGCCCTGGGCCACAGAAGAGCAGTACGATCTTTTCCGCAGCTATCTCGACAGTCGCCACGCCGATGGCGGCATGGCGGACATGGATGTGTTCGAATTTGCAGCGATGATCGAAGAGACACCGATCCGCAGCCGGGTGATCGAATATACGTCCAAGGACGGCGGTGATCTGGTCGGGGTCAGCCTGACGGACGTCCTGTCGGACGGGCTGAGCATGGTCTACAGCTTTTACGCACCCGATCATGCGCAACGCTCGCTTGGCACCTACATGATCCTCGATCACGTGGACATCGCGCGCGAGGCGAACCTGCCCTATGTCTACCTTGGGTACTGGGTGCAGGGCAGCCAGAAGATGGGGTACAAATCGAACTTTGCCGGGCTTGAAGTCTACGCGGGCGGACGCTGGCAAAAGATGAAAGACCCCAAGAATTTCGAACCCAACACCCATCCCCTGTCGACCGACCCGATTGCCGAACAGGTGGCCAATATCTCGTTGCCGGACACACGACCCACGCGGTAAGTGCCCCGATGCGGGTTGCTTCAAAATCAACACCTTACGCTGTCACGTTCAACCTCCGCCAGAGACTGAAACGGTCCGTCCCGTGTATCCCTGACGGGGAGGCAGGGGCAATGCCCGCGCCTTGAACCGGCGGCTATGCAGGGTCGACGATCCACTGGAACAGCCACACCTCGGTCAGTTTGCGATCCTCGCCCGCCACATGCGCGCTCAGTTCCACCAGTTCGGCCCCTTCGGTGTCCAGATCAAAGAACAGGCGCCAGCGACTGTCGGTGTCTTCGATCTTGTGACAGATCGCGTTGCTGATCACCCCATGCGACGTCGTCACAACCGGGACCACGGGGGTTTCCGGCGCCATCGCGCCCAGATCCCCACCCTCAAAGTCGATGACGAATTTGCGCAGGTGCGGATTGTCCAGTGGCACACCGGACGGCCCACCGATCCCGGTGCGCGTGGCGTGCACATAGGCCAGCGGGCCAGCGCCATCCGGGGGCAACGCACCCCAATGCATGCGGTAGCGGTAGGTGCGCGCTTCACCGGCCACAGGTGCCACATCGGGCACCCAGAGCAGCACGATGTTGTCTTCGATCTCAAGGTCTGCCGG
>JBCBDZ010000071.1:0-14818 GCA_038529225.1 Pseudomonadota bacterium
TTCTGTTCGTCCGTGATCAGGCGGTTCAGATGCAGAATGCCTCCGCGATGTGGGGCAGCCGTCTCTTCGATCATCAGGTCTACCAGTGCAGCACGCAGATGGAACACCCCCAACACACCGTTGATGTACTCTTCACGCCCCACGGCCAGATGCAAAAGGCCCAGTATGCGGATGAACTCTTCGATCTGATACCTGAACTTTCCGGTATTGGGCTGCGCCGGGCCTGGCGCTTTGGCCAATGTGCGATGCAGGCCTTTGTGATCGAACAGCGGCTTTAATCCTGCCTGGGTATGGTGACCCATCTGGTCCGGTTTCAGGATGATCACGTCGGTGCGCGTCCAATCGGCAGTGATTGCATTGATCAGCACAGGCACAGTGGTGCGATCCCACCACAGCACAATTTCACCCGTCTGCGCGACAGCATCGCGCCATAGGGTGGACACGGCGTCGGTCGCGCCGTCCGCTGCCACCATCACAAAATCGATGTCACTGTAGGCATCGGCCAGTCCCGTGGCATGACTGCCGCTCAGAAACAGGGCCTCGATGCCGGGGGCGCCAGACAGCGCATTAGAAATCGTGTTGATCGTCTGCTGATGGTCCATGCCGACCGCTCTTTGCTTTGCGCATTGATGTGGCAGCCTTAACAACCGGCACGCGTGCGAATTGGCCCAATCAAAGGGCGTTGATCCACATCAAGGCGACCCTGCGTGCCCTTCCCTAGGGTTGTAGCCCAATTGACGCAGAGGAGGAACGGAGATGTTCAAGACAATCGTGGTCGGGCTTGATGGGTCGGAACCGGCGCAACATGCGTTGCGGCTGGCCTGTGATATTGCTGGGAAATACGGCGCGGACCTGCACCTTGTGCACACGCCGCAACCGCAGACCGTGGCCTTTGCGATGGGAGCTGTGGCCGGGTATCACGCGGCCACGACCATGCCGTCCCCTGACGAAGTGCAGGCGGCTGGCGACAAGATCCTGACGGATGGAAAACAGATTGCAGCCGAAGCCGGCCAAAGCGTGACCGGCACCCTCCAGAAACTGGGTGACGCCGCAGATGTGATGATCGAATACGCCAATGAGTGTGGTGCCGATCTGATTGTGACCGGGCGGCGCGGGCTGGGATCCGTTGGCGCCCTGGTTCAGGGCAGCACAACCCAACGGGTCAATCACCTGGCGCAATGTGCGTGCCTTTCGGTGGTTTAAGCGCCTGAGTGGTCGCGCCGCGATGGCGCGACCGTAAACCCGACGCTCCGTCGCTCGCGGCCGGAGTGCACCAACCACACGGGCGTGCCGGGCCGCTTGCGCGGTCAAGTTAGATATGTCTCAAAATGCGCGAGCGTCCTCTCCCACGCGAGGGCGGCAGCGTCGGGGTCATAGCGCGGCGTTGTATCGTTGTGGAACCCGTGCGGTGCGTCGGCATAGATATGCGCCTCGTAGGTCTTGCCTTCGGCTTTCAAGGCCGCTTCAAAGGCAGGCCACCCGGAATTGATGCGCTCATCCAGCTCTCCGTAATGCAACAAGAGCGGGGCCTGAATACGCGGAACATCCTCAACCGCGGCTTGCCGCCCTTAAAACGGGACAGATGCCGCCATATCCGGATAGGCGACCGCCAGTGCATTGCACACACCGCCCCCGTAACAAAAGCCGACTGCGCCGACCTTGCCTGTGGATCCTTCGTGGATTGTCAGGAATTCGTAAGCTGCAAAAAAGTCCTGAAGCAGCTTGGTGCGATCGAGCGAGCGCTGCATTTCGCGGCCCTCATCGTCTGTGCCGGGGTAACCGCCAAGAGGCGACAGACCGTCCGGACCAAAGGCGAGGTACCCGGCCTTGGCCGTGCGGCGCACCACGTCTTCGATATAGGGGTTCAACCCGCGATTTTCGTGGATCACAAGGACAGCAGGCAGTTTGTCCGTCGCTCCCGCAGGCTTGGCCATCAGGCCCTGAATGGCGCCGTGACCATCGGGGCTGTCGTAGGTCACGCGCATCGTCTCAATACCGGGATCATCCGGTGACACCTGTTCGGCCAAAGCGTAATTGGGTTGCAGGCTTTCCAGAACTGCGCTCGCCGTGACGCCTGCGGCCAGATACTTGCCCGCGCCGCGCAGAAAATCCCGCTTGCTCATGTCACCGTGGACATAGCCGTCAAACAGTTTGAGAATATTGGGATCGAAATCCTTGGCAGTCTTGCGTGTCATCGCGCTTTCTCCAAAAGGTTGCATGATCGGCAAGGTAGAGCGCGCATGGCGGTGGGCCAAGCGCCGCTTGCCAGTTTCAGGCCCGCGCGCTAGCTCATTACACATGATTGATATTCTGAACGTGGTCGCCGCTCTTCTCACCATTGGTTTCGGGTTGTTTGGGTTTCTGGCGCCACGCTATACGGCGTCGGCGCTTGACCTCGCCCCGACGAACAGCACCATGGGCCTGAGTGAACTGCGCGCAAGCGTCGGAGGCCTGTTCGTGGTGGCAGGCGGCGCGGCGATCTGGATGGGCGTGCCCTTGGGCTACGCGATGCTTGGCTTTGCCTTTGTGGGGGCCGCGTTGGGCCGCGTTCTTTCACTGATGCTGGACAAACCGCCCATTGTCAAAGTGCTGGTCTTCGGCGGGATAGAGGCCGCGTTGGCCGCCTGGTTCCTTTGGGCCAACCTTTGACCGAAAAAAAGGCCGCCAAAGGGCGGCCTTTCGGATCAGGTTATGGGGCGATCTATGCGGCGCGACGGCGCAACCAGTAAAACGCGCCCAGACCCGCCAACATGAGCGGGAAGCCGGCCGGGACCGGGACCGGTGTGGGAAGGAAGGTAAAGTTCACATCCCCTGTCCCACTCGTGCCATAGGAAACAGAGGCGATGCTGTCCGCCGTCACGTCCCATTCCATCCAGTTTGAATACCCGAAATCATCCGTGACCCAGTTGCCGCCATAGCCAAGCTGACCCGGCTTGCGACCGGGGCCGCCCAGCGGAACCATTTCGATATCCATCGACAGACCTTCGAGGATGTTGCCCGCGCTGCCTGTGAGGGTGCCCATGATGGAATTCGTGCCCATGTCGAAGTGCACGATATTGGCTTCCCCGGCACCACCCTGTTGGCTCTGACAAGATCCCGCGCCGGTGTTCCCGCCGCAGACCAGCCCGTTTGGCGCGTCACTTGTTTCGACGACAGCAAAACTGAAATCCAGTGAGTAGGTTTGCGATCCAATGCTTTTTGTCGCCGTACCGGTCATTGTCAGGTCCGAACCCGCATAATTTGCAGTCCCTGACTGAACGCTCCAGTATTGGTTGCCAATGAAATTGGGCAACCAGAGCCCATGCGTCGAAAAGGCGTCGGTGATCCCGTAGTTGCCCTCGTAATTGCCGTTTACCGCAGGCAGTGACGACGCTGTGGCCGCTGTCATGGTCCCGACAGCCATGACGGCCGCGAGCATAGCCGCTCCAAAAGTTCTTTTCATAATTCTTCCCTTTCTATTCGGCATACCGAGCCGACTTGCTACTCTCAATCTCGCCTTATTGATGACACAATTGGTTAATGCGGGAAAACGAATTCAGGGATATTCCCTTAAGGGTGGTCGAGTTTCGTCTCTGGGTGGAAAAAACGCGGTGCAAACTCGGATTTTCTCTTGAAAAGGCCGCTGCCGAAACCGCGCAGCGCGTGAAAAATCTCGATTCGCAGCAAGGCGGGGGCTTTGCAGATCAATCGAAAAACCCTATATCTGTGGCGTCCTTCGGGACTATGGACATAAACGCGCTCGTAATAAGCGGATCGGACCCGGGGGCGGTACCCGGCGACTCCACCAAACATCCTTTCATTTGGAGGATCATGGGGTCGAAACAGGATCGACGGACGTCTAAAGGGGTTTGCTTTGTCTCGGCTGTCTGCCACCGTTACCGGCGAAAACTGTACAATTGCAAATGACAATCGTGCTCCGATGGCAGTCGCAGCGTAAGCTGTTCCTAACATCGAAATCTAAGTCCTTACGCTTTGCAGCCTAAGGCGGGGCCTGCCGGAGCCTGGCAACAGAATCCGGCACCTTCACACGTGTCTGGCTGCGCGCAACGGCTTTCTGCCTGTTCCCGAAGGCTTTTAACCTTTCTTAATCAACGATGGCTATCGTCCCATTTGCAAAATGACGGTGAGGGGCAGATGCCGCACAAGCGCAAGACACTCGAGACCTATTTTCAAGAGGTATGGGTCAAGGGCAATCTTGACGCTTTGGACAGTTTGTTCGCCCCCGGCGCCCGGACCCGCGGGATCATGGGAGATACCGAATTCGATGCTGAAGAGTTGAAAGAACTTGTTGGTATGGTACGCCCGCTTCTTGGCCCGATCACTTTCGCAGTCCCCAAGGTGATGGAACAGGATGACTGGCTCTCTGCCCTTGTCGAAATCAAAAGCCATTCCGTCGAGAACGACACACCGGTCCACGTGTTTAATCAGGTCATGGCGCGGTTTGACGGGGAACGCATGGTGGAAATCTACAGCAATCTGGACGGGCTTACCTTTTTTGAGCAGTTGGGCCTTTTGCCGGACAACGCCATGGCGGTGATGCTGGGTGGAACACGGTTGCGATGATGATGAACGGTCTTCCCACCGAATGTGCTTCGCTTGCGATCACCCCCATCCGGAGGGTGCAGTGATGGAGCCCACATCGTCCATCCTGCGCCGATTCTATACCGAAGTCTGGGAAAACCTGCACTATGACCGCATCGCGGACTACTTTCCGACCCAAGCGCCCGGCGACATCCTAATTCCGGAACGCGCCGTAGAGCCGGATGAGGTTCGCGAGTGGATGCAGGTCCTTGACGCACTGGTGCGCGACAAAAAGGTCACCTTCATACACAGCATGGATGACGGTAACTGGTGCGCGGCGTTCCTGAAAATCTCATGTGTGTCGCGCGCGACGGGCAAGCCGGTGGTTGTCTACCAGCAGATTATGTGTCGCCAGGAAAACGGGTTGTTTACCGAAAGCTATCCCCAGTTTGATTTACTCCGCTTTTTCGAGCAACTCGATCAACTGCCCGAAGACGCCTATCCGTTGCTGATGGCCGGAACGTCCCTGAGATAGGGCCAAAGCATGGATGTTGCGCCATGACCTGCCATCTGAAGGTGCAACCTGCAGCGATGGGCCGGGGTCGCGATATGTTTGTCCGCACGCCAATGCAAAGCCTCTGCCAACCCAAAGCGGTGTCGCGCAGACAAACGCAATTTCAGCAAAACAGGACCGCCCCGCACGGCATGGGTTGACGCGGTAACCGGGGCGCAGGCAATGTAGCACCATGGGGTTTACGCGAACACCCCGTGAGGCGTCAGCCCAACGTTCGCATGTTTCCATGGAAAAGGATGCATGCTTATGGCTGCCCCCAACGAAATCACCCCACCCCAACTCTTGCGCCTCATTGGCACGCCTGATGCGCCGCAGGTTATCGACATCTCGATTGACCCGGATTTTGAGGATGACCCGTTTCTGATCCCCGGATCCATCCGCCACCCACATACCGATCTTCCCGGTCTCAAGGCGATTTTGGGCAACGCGCGCTGCGTGATCGCCTGCCAGCGCGGCATCAAACTGTCTCAGGGTGTCACGGCGCGTTTGCATGCGGACGGACACCGGGCCGAATACCTCAAAGGTCGCATTTTCGCGTGGCGCGACCTGTCCGGCGCCGTTCGGATCCCGCACAGTGCCCTGCCCGCCCAGGTCGACGGCGCCACACTTTGGGTGACCCGCCATCGGCCAAAGATTGACCGGATCGCCTGCCCATGGCTGATCCGGCGCTTTGTGGATCGCCATGCGCGTTTTCTGTTCGTCTCGCCCGGCGAAGTGATGGGCGTTGCCGAGCGTTTCGGCGCGACCCCCTTTGACGTGGAGGATGTGTTCTGGAGCCACCGCGGCGATGCATGCACCTTTGACACGATGCTGGATGAATTCGCGCTCCATACTCCCGCCCTTGACCGGCTGGCCCGGGTGATCCGCGCCGCCGACACCAACCGCCATGATCTGGCGGCCGAAGCAGCAGGCCTTCTGGCTGTGTCTGTCGGTCTGTCGCGCCAGTTCCGGGACGATCAGGACCAGCTTGAGGCTGGCCTTGGCCTTTATGATGCGCTTTACCGCTGGGCACGCGACGGGGCGGACGAGGGGCACGACTGGCCGGGCGGGCGCACACAATGAGCGCGCCGTCCCTGTCATCGCTCTTCCGCGTGTTCGGGCGCATTGGCCTGATATCCTTTGGCGGCCCTGCGGCGCAAATCGCGTTGATGCACGACGCACTGGTTGCCCGGCAAAAATGGCTGAGCGAGGATCAGTATCTGCGCGCCTTGTCCCTGTGCATGCTGCTGCCCGGCCCAGAGGCCATGCAACTGGCGACTTATGCAGGATGGCGCCTGCGCGGTGTTGCTGGCGGGCTGATGGCCGGTTTGTTGTTCGTGCTCCCCGGGGCGCTGGTCATTCTGGCCCTTGCGCTGCTTTACATCAGGTTCGGGGACGTGCCGTTGGTGCAGGCCGCATTTCTGGGGATCAAGGCCACGGTGATCGTGGTTGTGCTGCAGGCCTTGCTCCGGCTGGGACAAAAAGCGTTGAGCGACCGGGCGGCGTGGGTTCTGGCCGGGATCGCTTTTGGTGCGCTTTTCATCTTTGGCCTGCCGTTTCCGGCCATCGTGATTGCAGCCGGGATTTACGGCTACGCCACCGCTGACCTTTCCACGGCGCAGGCGCCGCCGCCCCCTGCCCGCGCACGCACCGCGCAAACAGTTCTGATCTGGGGCAGCCTGTGGGCCGCACCACTGGTCGTCTTGTGGCTGACCGCGCAAGAGTTCCTGCTGCAGACGGGGCTTTTCTTTTCCAAGCTGGCCATTGTCACCTTTGGGGGGGCTTACGCGGTTCTGGCCTACATGACCCAAGCGGTGGTGCAGGACTATGGATGGATCACAACGCCGCAAATGATTGATGCGCTTGGGCTGGCCGAGACCACGCCGGGGCCATTGATTCTGGTGACCGAATTTGTGGCCCTGCTGGCGGGGTATGCCCAAGGCGGTGTTGGACTGGCACTGGCGGCAGGGGTGCTGACACTTTGGGTGACTTTCACCCCCTGTTTTCTCTGGATTTTCGCTGCCGGTCCATACCTTGATCACATCGCCGCACGGCCCCGCCTGGCCGCTGCTCTTGGCCGGATCACCGCCGCTGTCGTCGGTGTCATTCTCAATTTGTCGGTCTGGTTTGCCCTGCACGTGTTTTTTGCACAGGTCGGCACTGTTCCAAATCTGGCGCTGCCGGTGCCGGATCTCGCCACGCTCAATATATGGGCAGTGATACTGACTGCGCTGGCCATGGTGCTCATGCTTGTCGCCCGCGTGAATCTGCTGCCCACACTGGGGCTTATGGCGGCTGCGGGAAGCGCACTGTCCCTGATGGGGGCCAACTAAATGAAGCTTTGTCACCGCCCCCTCTTTTCACCGCGCCGAAAAGGGATATGCTGAAAGCGAAACCTGCGAGGACATCCATGGGCCGCAGCATTGATTATGGCAACCTGATGCATGAGGCCATGCGTGGCCTCATTCGCAAAGTGTTGGACGATGTGGCCGAGCGCGGCTTGCCCGGATCGCACCATTTCTTCATCACCTTCGACACAAGCCACCCGGACGCCGAACTCGCCGATTGGTTGAGCGATCGCTATCCCGGTGAAATGACGGTCGTGATGCAGCACTGGTATGACAAGCTGGATGTCGGCGATGACGGGTTTGCGGTGACACTGAATTTTGGGGACGCGCCGGAACCGCTTTATGTGCCATACGATGCGATCAAGACCTTTGTTGATCCGTCTGTCGAGTTCGGTTTGCGCTTTGAAACGCAAGAGGACGAAGACAACGCATCTGTTCCGGGACCGTCTGCCGACATCCTTCCCAGCCCTCCGGCGACCAAGCCAAAGCCGGTAAAGGATGAGAAAGAGGAACACGCGGTCGGCAAAGCCGGTGAAATCGTGTCACTGGACAGTTTCAGAAAGTAAACGGCCTTCAGTCGCGCGCCAGAAAGGTTTCGACCGCGCGCTGGATTTCGCCATCCCGAATGGTTTGGAACCGAAGGTCAAGGCCACCATCGGCAAGCGTGCGATCGTATTGCTGCAGGCTGTACCCGCCATCCGCATCCACAAACAGGGAATAGACCGTGAGCGTGTTGTCCACGATTCGCGACCAGACGTAGGGTTCGCCTTTCATCGGGTCCAGTTGAACCTCGTGGCCGAACACGTTCTTGCGTTGTGCTGCCGCAAACACGCCGTCCCTGCCGCTGTCCACAAAGTCGATTTCGTAGGACTTTTCGCGCACGGACCCGTCACCGCGATAGGTGATGGAGGTCCATTGGACGCGAAACCCGTCTTTCGTCTTGGAAATCTCGACGCTCATGTCGCGCGGAATCAGGGTTCCGTCCAGTGCAACCACCTCGGCCGATCCGCTATACGTGCCAACAAAGGCCGAGGCATCCGCCCGTGCCTGAATGCATAGCAGCGCAAGCCCGGCGATCAGGGTGCACAATGCAACCGTGGCATGATGCAGAATGGGCCGGACGGCCATAGGACTGGCTGGCATTGGTCAAATCTCCCCTGAACTGCGCGCGCATCTTTAATATAGCGTCGCGCCGCACAAGTTTCACCACCCATTGTGCGAATTCCACATGCCTGAGGGTCGCCTTCTTGTGTGCAGGGCACCTGCCCGGTAAACGACATGCCAAGATACAGCCAAACCGATAGGAGCCTTTTCATGGCCGACACCCGTACAGAATCCGACAGCTTCGGCCCCCTGGACGTTCCATCCGACAAATACTGGGGCGCACAAACCCAGCGTTCAATCATGAACTTTCCCATCGGCTGGGAAAAACAGCCCATTGCCATCGTGCGGGCCCTTGGTGTGATCAAGCAGGCGTGCGCCATGCAGAACAAGGCGCAGGGCGATCTGGACCCGGCCTTGGCAGATGCGATCATCGCCGCGGCGTCCGAGGTTGTGGCGGGCAAGCTGGACGACAACTTTCCGCTGGTGGTCTGGCAGACCGGGTCCGGCACGCAATCCAACATGAACGCCAACGAGGTGATTGCGAACCGTGCCATCGAGATCCTTGGCGGCGTCATCGGGTCCAAGGACCCTGTGCACCCCAATGATCACTGCAACATGGGCCAGTCCAGCAACGACACCTTTCCGACGGCCATGCACATCTCTGCAGCAATGACCGCCCATCAGGTGTTGTTGCCCGGGTTGGAAAAGCTGCACGCGGCATTGATGGCCAAAGTGGACGCCTTTGATGGCATCATCAAGATCGGGCGCACACACACGCAAGATGCAACCCCGCTGACGCTGTCCCAGGAATTTGGTGGCTATGCCCATCAGGTCGCCATGGGGATTGAACGGGTAAAGGACGCGCTCGGGCGCATTTATGAACTGGCGCAAGGTGGCACAGCCGTGGGCACCGGCCTGAACACCAAAACCGGTTGGGCCGAAGCTGTGGCCGCCCATATGGCCGACATCACGGGCCTGCCTTTTGTCACGGCCCCCAACAAGTTCGAAGCCTTGGCCGCCCATGATGCGATGGTCGAGATGTCCGGCGCGCTCAAGACGGTGTCGGCATCCCTGTTCAAGATCGCAAACGACATTCGCCTGCTGGGGTCCGGACCGCGCTGCGGTCTGGGCGAACTCGTTCTGCCAGAGAATGAACCCGGATCGTCGATCATGCCGGGCAAAGTGAACCCGACCCAGTGCGAGGCGCTGACGCAGGTCTGTGCGCATGTGATGGGCAATGACGCGGCCGTCGGATTTGCCGGGTCGCAGGGGCATTTTGAATTGAACGTCTACAAGCCCATGATGGCCTACAATGTCCTTCAGTCGATGCAACTGCTTGGCGATGCGGCCAGTACCTTTACCGACAATCTAGTTGTGGGTCTGGATGCGGACCGGGTGCGGATTGACAAGCTGATGCGCGAATCCCTGATGCTGGTGACGGCGCTGGCGCCCGAGATCGGTTATGACAACGCCACCACGGTGGCCAAGACAGCCCACAAGAATGGCACCACTCTGCTGGAAGAGGCGATTGCCCTCGGCTTTGTGGATGAAGACACCTTCAACCGCGTCGTGCGCCCCGAGAACATGATCGGCCCGAAGTGACCGGGTCGCCCATCAACCTGAACAAAGTGCGCAAGGCACGTGCGCGCGCCAGCGAAAAGGCCCGCGCGCAGGCCAATACGGTGGCGTTCGGGCGCAGCAAGGCCCAAAAGGCGGCGGACGGGCTTGAAGTTGCGCGCCTGCGCCGGGACCTTGACGGGAAGGCCCTGAAATTGCCCGAGGATACAACCGCCACGGGCGACAAAAAGCCATAAAGCCATGTGAAGGATGCACCCGCAAAACGTGTATGGTGTGTAAATGATTGACCAGTTCGCCCCAATTCGGGCACCGCGCGGGGGCACGTCATGAGTGCCGGTCCGCAGAAACATTCGCTGACGCTCAAGGGGCACCGCACCAGCGTGTCTCTGGAGGCTGAGTTCTGGAGCGCGTTTCGCGACATCGCAGAAGCGGACGGCAAGCCAATAAACGCGCTGGCCAGTGAAATTGACGCCGAGCGTGCGCAGGGTGTGGGCCTTGCATCAGCGATCCGCGTGTTTGTCCTGAAGCGGTTGACGGAACGTTAAGCATATCTGTGCCAGCGTCAGGCCATGACACATCGTCTGCAACGTGAACCACCCTGCCCCGATCTTGTGTTGCTGGATATGTTCAGCTCAAAATCGGCGCGCGAGGGCGCTGTGATCCGGCGCAAGTCGCGCGACATTGACCGTCTCATCGGCCGGGATGTCTTTGTGCGCGAATTACAGCGGCGCGGATACCGGGCCGTCGAAAACGCCGGCCAAATCGTGATTTTCTGCAATTCGGAACCGGTGCGCGTGTTGACCTGAAAACGGAGACCGACGCGATCTCCGGTTGTTTTCCGACGCGGAAAACAGCGCCAAGGGGAACAGGAAATCGCGTCGATTTCCGACCGGTCTTTGCGTCAAAGACCGCCTAGCCCAAGGTTGCCAAAACCGGGAACTTCTCAAGCAACCAGAATGAAAAGCGCGTGAAAAGGCCAAACAGCATCGCCGCCCCGACAAGCAAAAGCAGCCCACCCATGACTTTCTCAATCAGCGCCATATGCCGTTTGATCCGGTTCATGAACCCCATCGCCCGGCTCATGAACATGGCCGCCAGCAGAAACGGAATCCCCAAGCCTGCCGCATAGACACCCAGCAGGACCGTCCCCCGTGTCACCGACGCCTCGGTGGCCGCCAGGGTCAGGATCGCGCCCAGTTGCGGCCCGATGCAAGGTGTCCACCCAAAAGCAAAGGCAAGGCCCAGCACATAGGCTCCGAACGAGGATCCGCCCTGATCGCCCGCGTCCATGCGCGCCTCCTGATCCAGGAACGGGATGCGGAACACGCCCAGAAAGTGCAGCCCGAAGACCATGATAATCGCGCCGGAAATCTGGGAAAACAGCACCTGATTGGACAAAAAGAACGCGCCGAATGCCGATGCCGCAAAACCAAGAAACAAGAACACCGTGCTGAGACCAAGAACAAAGAACAACGCCGTGATCGTCGCACGGTTGCGCGCGGAGCGGCCTTCGGACATTTCCGCCACGCTCATACCCGACATATAGGCCAGGTAGGGCGGCACGATGGGCAACACGCAGGGGCTCAGAAAGCTGATGATCCCAGCCAGCAGGGCCACGCTCATGGCCGGAAACAGGCTTGCGTCGATGATATCAATTCCAAACATGCTTCACCCCTATCCCGGTGCGCCGCCCGCGTCACGCCCGATGCGGTCACATGTCTGTGGACAGTCTGAAACATCCCGCCTAAGTGAATGGCCATGAGCAACTCGGATCACCGCCTGGACGCCACGGGCCTTTTGTGCCCCCTGCCTGTTCTGAAGGCGCGCAAACGCTTGCAGGGACTGCAGGCGGGTGAGACATTGATCATGCAGGCTGATGACCCTGCGGCCATCGTCGACGTCCCCCACTTTTGCGCCGAGGCTGGTCATACGCTGGTTTCAAGCGACCTGGACGGCCTGATACAGACCTACGTGATCCGCAAAACCTGACACCACAAAGGCTGATGGGAAAAGGGCGCACTTGAAGCGCGCCCCCGATCCTACTTGCCCAGCGACCACCAGCCACGTTTTTTGGGCTTGGGTGGTGCATCGTCGACCACGGTTTCCGCCGCGACGGGCTCTGGCTCGGCCTGCTGTGCGGCGGCGGGCTCGGGTGCTGCGTCTTCCACAGGGGTGGATTGTGCGGCCACCTCGGGCTCGGGCGCCGGTTTGGCTGCCTTGGCCCGCGTCCGTCGTGGCTTGGGGGCGGGTTTGGCTTCAGGTTCAACCGCGTCCTTTTCGGCCTCGGGTGTCGCATCAACCGCATCGGCGGCCGGACTGTCCGCGACGGGTTCTTGCGTTGTGGCCTCCTGCGTCGCCGTTTCTCCAGATTTCGACCGGCGTGTGCGCGTCGGTTTCTTCTTGGGTGCCGGGGCTTCCTCTTCACTGGCCTCCTGCGGAGCAGCTTGCGTGGCATCAGCGTCCTGAGCGGCGTCCGCCGCAGGACTGCTTTCGGATGTTTCAGCGTCGTCGCTCGCAGCGTTGTCCTGCCCATTGCCTTTGCCACGTCCACGACGCCGGCGACGGCGGCGACGTTTCGGCTTTTGCTCACCGTCCTCCGGTGTCGAGTCTGAAACAGGGGCAGAGCCAGCAGCGGCAGGTGCTTCGTCTTCGATCACCTCGCCGTCATCCCCGTCCACCTGATCCATCAGGGACGTGTCAACTGACACCACAGCCGTCTCGACCGCCTTTACAACCCGTGTTGCGGTCTTGAACTTTTCGATTGAGAAATCCGGGCTGACCAGATGCGGCTCCCCTTCGATCCGCACCGACAGGCCATAGCGCCCCTCGATCTGGGCGATGTGTTCGCGCTTCTGGTTCATCAGGAAGTTGGCGATGCCAACGGGGCATTTCACCAGAACTTCGCGGGACCGACGGCGCGTGCCTTCTTCTTCGATCTGGCGCAGGATCGACAGCGCAAGGTTGTCGTCCGACCGGATCAAACCGGTGCCGTGACAATGCGGGCAAGGCTGCGTTGTTGCCTCGATCATACCGGGGCGCAGGCGCTGGCGGGACATTTCCATCAGACCAAAGCCCGAGATGCGACCCACCTGAATGCGGGCGCGGTCGGTCTTCAGCTTGTCTTTCATCCGCTTTTCGACGGCAGTGTTGTTCTTGCGCTCGTCCATGTCGATGAAATCGATGACGATCAGACCGGCAAGATCGCGCAGACGCAATTGACGCGCGACCTCTTCGGCCGCCTCAAGGTTGGTCTTGAGGGCCGTGTCTTCGATCGACCCTTCCTTGGTGGAGCGGCCCGAGTTCACGTCGATGGCCACAAGGGCTTCGGTGATGCCGATCACGATGTAGCCGCCGGACTTCAGCTGCACGGTCGGGTTGAACATGCCGGCAAGGTAGGTTTCCACCTGATAGCGCGCAAATAGCGGCAGCCCTTCGGTATACAGTTTCACGTTCTTGGCATGGGACGGCATGATCATTTTCATGAAGTCCTTGGCCGTGCGATAGCCGCGTTCGCCCTCGACAAACACCTCATCGATGTCGCGATTGTAGAGGTCGCGGATCGAGCGTTTGATCAAGTCGCCTTCTTCATAGATCTTGGCAGGCGCGATGGATTTGAGGGTCAACTCGCGTATCTGCTCCCAGAGGCGTTGGAGGTATTCATAGTCGCGCTTGATCTCTGCCTTGGTGCGCTGACTGCCCGCGGTGCGCACGATCAGGCCCGCGCCTTGCGGCACGTCAATCTCGTTTGCAATCTCTTTCAGCTTCTTGCGATCAGCCGCGTTGGTGATCTTGCGGCTGATACCGCCCCCGCGCGCCGTGTTGGGCATCAAGACGCAATAGCGTCCGGCCAGCGACAGGTAGGTGGTCAGGGCCGCGCCCTTGTTGCCGCGCTCTTCCTTGACAACCTGCACCAGCAGGATCTGGCGAACCTTGACGACTTCCTGGATTTTGTACCGCTTGGGGCGTGGTTTGCGTGCCGGGCGGATGTCTTCGTGGTCATCGTCATCGGCGACGGATTCGATGCTGTCATCCTTGGCAGCCGCGTCAGGCCCCTTGGGTGTGTCATCTTCGTCATCATCGCTGTCAGCTTCGGCCGCCGCATGTGCGTTATCGCCATCCGCGTCGCCAGTCGGCTGATCATCCTCGGATGCGCCAGTGTCCGTATCTGCGTCCTCGGGCGTTTCATCTGCAGCGGGTGTTTCGACAGGCGTTTCGGCCACGGTCTCCATGGGCGATGCCGCTTCATCCGCGGGCACTTCGGCCTCTGCATCCGCTTCGAGGTCGATGGTTTCCATGCCATCAATCTCTTGAGTCGCCTTGGGGTCGTTGTTCTTGGCGGAAGCGGCACGCGACCGGCGACGCTTGGGTTTGGGTTTCTCGTCGGCCTCGTCGCGGGCTTTCTGAGCCTCGACATAGGCGCGTTCTTCCTCCATCAGCGCCTGACGGTCGGCGACAGGGATCTGGTAATAATCGGGGTGGATTTCAGAGAACGCCAGGAACCCGTGGCGGTTCCCGCCATAATCCACGAACGCCGCCTGAAGCGACGGTTCGACCCTCGTTACTTTTGCGAGATAGATATTGCCAGCAAGCTGGCGTTTGTTTTCGGATTCAAAGTCAAACTCCTCGACCTTGTTTCCGTCCACCACCACAACGCGGGTTTCTTCCGCGTGGGTGGCATCGATAAGCATTTTCTTAGCCATTTAAGTCCATTGCG
>JBCBDZ010000072.1:0-14451 GCA_038529225.1 Pseudomonadota bacterium
CCACCAGATCCTTGCAGGCAAGAAGATCGGGATGCCGACCACAGCCTTTGCGGCCTCGCCCCATGACACCGCCAACATCCTCGGGCTGGTCGGCTCTGCGCCCGTTATCGTCAAGCTGCTGGAAAGCACGCAGGGCAAGGGTGTGGTGCTGGCTGAAACAAAGAAGGCGGCAGAGTCCGTCATTGACGCCTTCCGCGGTCTGCGCGCCAACTTTCTGGTACAGGATTTCGTCAAGGAAGCCGCCGGAGAGGACATCCGCTGCCTCGTGGTGGATGGCAAAGTCGTTGCATCGATGAAGCGCACGGGCGCAGAGGGCGATTTTCGCTCGAACCTGCACCGTGGCGGGTCGGCAAAGTCGGTGCGCATCACCAAGGCCGAGCGGGACACGGCCGTGCGGGCTGCGCGGGCCTTTGGATTGGGCACGTCCGGCGTGGATCTGCTGCGCTCGGAGGCGGGGCCGAAGGTGCTCGAGGTCAATTCGTCTCCCGGGTTTGAAGGGATCGAAAAGGCAACCGGCAAGGACATTGTCGGGCTGGTCTATGACATGGTCGAGGCGCGCGTGCGCCCGCAAGCGGTGCGACGCAGGAAGTGACCAGACCCGCCGGTTGCGCCCTTGCCCTATCCACGGACGGTCGGCAAGGTGAGGCATGGATCAGACAGACATAGATTTCGAACTGGTTTTCCTGGGCATCGTGATGTGCATCATCGCCTACTCGATGCTGTCCAAGGCCATATCCAAAACCATCCTCACCCTCCCCATCCTGTTCGTGGCACTGGGTCTGTTATGTGCCCCGCTGGGCCCGGCCCTTGGTACACCCGAGGATTTGCGCGGCCCGGCCCGGCTGGTGGCGGAAATCACGCTTGTGCTTGTCCTGTTTACCGATGCCAGTTCGGTGCGGTTCGCGCAGTTGCGCAACACCTTTACCATCCCCTTGCGCATGCTGGTCATCGGGATGCCATTGACCATTGCACTTGGAACGGTGGTGGTGCTGTTGATCAACCCTCAAACCGGTATCGCGCTGGCGTTGCTGACAGCTGCGCTGCTGACGCCGACCGATGCAGCACTTGGACAGACAGTGGTGTCCAGCCCCGATGTCCCGCGCCATCTGAGTCAGTCGATCAATGTCGAAAGCGGGTTGAATGACGGGCTGGCCCTGCCCTTCGTTCTTTTTGGCGCCATCCTCGCCTCGCACAGTGCGGTCGGAACAGAGGGGCTGGCGCTCATGGCTCTCACGCAGATCATTCTGGGGCCGCTCGTCGGGATCGCCGTGGGGTGGAGTGCGGCGCGCGCCCTTGACTTTGTGCAGCAGCGCGACTGGATCGTGGACAGCGCCCAAGGCATCGTTTTCTTGGGAACAGCCTTTGTCAGCTATATCGGGTCCGAACTTGTTGGCGGCAACGGGTTCATCGCCGCCTTTGTCGCAGGTGCTGTCTTTGGCAATGTCTACCGGCACAACATCCACTTCATCACCGAATTCATGGAAGGCGCCGGTCAGCTTTTGACCATGTCGGCCTTCCTGATTTTTGGTGCGCTGATGTTGCCGGACGCGTTGGGACATATGAAATGGCCAACGGTTGCAGTCGCCTTGTCCTTTCTGACCTTTGTGCGGATGCTGCCCATTTTCCTGTCGCTTGCAGGCACTGGCCTTGCCACACGGGACAAGCTGTTTCTGGGCTGGTTCGGGCCACGCGGGCTGGCCTCGATCCTGTTCACGTTGATCATGATGGAAGAGTTCGACCTGCCCCATGCCGAAGAGTTGCTGGCCTGTGTCTCACTGACGGTCGGCTTGTCCGTTTTGCTCCATGGGGTGAGTGCCACGCCGCTGGCGAAATACATCGGCCAGTTTCGGCAAACCGCCCCGACAGATCCCTAGCAGGGTTTGCGCAGGGCGCTGAGGCAAGTGCACGCAAATGCCCTGCGCGACCGCACAGGTTGCGCGCAGCAAAAGAGCGGTTCCTGTGCGCGAGCGGCGCCCGCCCCTGATGGCTCAGGTGCACCCACATGAACACGTACCCACAGCCGCCCCACGCTGTCTTGCAAAAAAATGCAGCTATGGCTTGATTGTGTAACTTCTTCCTGACATTTTAAGTGTAAGCGGATCACAGTTTGATCCCGCAGTGCGCATGTCTGATCGACGCCGACTCTTGCCTTTTGGCAATGGCGCCGTAGCTTGTTTCATGCGCCGCCTTTCACGGGTGGAGCACACCCGGTCGAAAGGATAGACCATGGCGAAAGTCATTACTCGGTTTTTTGACGATTTGGACGCACTCAAATCGGTCAGCACACAGCTTGTCAGAGACAAGAAGCTGCCGCGCCATATCGTGCGCGCCTATGACGACGCGGACGGTTTGGTCGTTGCGCTGACCACCAAGGGCGTCATGCCTGCCACAGCCCAGGCCTATCAGGACCGCATGGCAAAGGGTGGCGCTGTTCTGATGGTACTGGCGGATTACACGCCACTGGGCGTCGCACGCATCACCCGCGAAACGCTCGCCGCGTCCGATGCGGCAGACCTTGGTGATCTCACCGAAGAAGTGGAGCTTCCCTTCCAGCCGGGCGCGCAGCGCAGCGTACTGTCGGGCAGCCCGTTGATGCTGTCGCGCCGATTGGATCAGGATCGGAGACGTACGAACTTCTTCATGGCCGATCGGCCGATCCCGCATCTGACCGAAAAGCTGCCCGGGCCAGAGGCTCTCATTTCGCCTCATGGTCGCATGGCAAGCTGGCCCATTGGCCTGCTGCTGCCCGGCAGCGTTCGGTACGGGCGCTTCCCCTTTGATCTGTTGGTGCCGGGACACAAGTTCATGGCCAAATTCCCGTTCGGACATATCGTCCCGGGCCACAAATACATGGCCAAGTTCCCGTTCGGACACATCGTGCCGGGACACAAGTTCATGGCCAAGTTCCCGTTCGGACACATCGTACCGGGGCACAAGTTCCAGGCCAAATTCCCGTTCGGACATCTGGTGCCGGGGCACCGCCGCATGGCCAACTGGCCCTTCCCGCTTTTGATGAATGGCAAACGCCCAAGCGTTCCGATCCCGGGCGGCAGTTCGAAGTTCTGGGCGAAGAAACCGATCGACCATCTGACGCCGCGCCACAAGTTCTACGCCAAATTCCCGTTCGCGCACCTCATTCCGGGTCACAAGTTCATGGCCAAATTCCCGTTCGGACACATCGTACCGGGGCACAAGTACATGGCCAAGTTCCCGTTCGCGCACATTGTGCCGGGCCACAAGCACATGGCGAAGTTCCCCTTTGGGCACATCGTGCCGGGACACAAGTACATGGCAAACTGGATTTTCCCGCACACCGAAACGAAAGGTGCGTGACACCCGGCGTCACCTGGGCGTCAAGAGACGGGCGCCCATGTCCGCCTTGAGGCCTAGGCCCGCCTCGTCATAACGTGACTGCGGCCCGCGGCGCGGATTTGCGCCACGTGAGGGGTCGCGGCCCCTTTACCGCCCCTGATCCTAACCCTATATAAACGGTCAGGAAACGTGCGAGGCCGCCCATGAACCAACCCAACGATCGTCTTGAAGGGACGCCGCTGATCGCGCCGTCTTCAACAGATCATCCGTTGCACGAGGCGGTGGTCGAGGCGTGCCGGTCTGTTTACGACCCCGAGATTCCGGTAAACATCTACGAGCTGGGTTTGGTCTATACAATTGAGATCAATGAACAAAACGAGGTGCATATCGTGATGTCCCTCACGGCACCCGGCTGTCCTGTGGCTGGCGAAATGCCAGGCTGGGTCGCGGATGCGGTAGAACCCCTGCCCGGGGTCAAGCAGGTCGATGTTGACCTGACATGGGAGCCGCCCTGGGGCATGGAAATGATGTCCGACGAGGCACGCCTCGAGCTGGGCTTCATGTAGGCCTTTTCAAAGGCGTTACAGAACCATCATCAAACTGTCGTGTCGGGCATAAGAAACCGTCACACGCGCGGCCCAATGTGTCGGGGTTAAATCAATGCCCCGAAGGAGCCTTTAATGCGCCGCACTGCCGCTTGTCTGCTACTCGCCACCCTGCCCACAACCCTTTTGGCCAATGGTCTCACAATCGACTATGGCCCCCGACCCGCCTACCTGATCGACAAGCTGCCAGACGGCGAATTGAAGAGCAAACTGCAAAGCTGTGCAGGCCAGACCCCGGCGAAATCCGATTTCTCCATCGGCCACCGCGGCGCACCTTTGCTGTTTCCCGAACATACGGTCGAATCCAACGTCGCCGCCGCACGGATGGGTGCGGGGATTCTGGAATGCGACGTGACCTTTACCAAGGATCTGGAACTGGTCTGCCGCCACGCACAGAACGATCTGCATACCACCACGGACATTCTGGTCAGCGATCTGGCAGGCACCTGTGTCACGCCCTTTACCCCTGCCGACGGTGACACAGCCGCCGCAGCCGAGTGTCGCACATCCGAACTCACGCTTGCCGAGTTCCAGACCCTGACGCCCAAGATGGACAGCGCAGACAAAACAGCCACAACCGCCGAGGCCTATCAGGGGGGCATCGCGGACTGGCGCACCAACCTGTACACCGATGGTGCACATCTGATGACCCACGCCGAGTCGATCGAACTGTTCAAGAGCCTCGGCGCCAAGTTCACACCCGAACTGAAGACACCGTCGGTCGACATGCCATTCAACGGGTTTTCCCAAGCCGACTACGCACAAAAGCTGATCGATGAATACAAAGCCGCAGGCATCCCCGCCTCGGACGTCTGGGCGCAGTCCTTCAACCTTGAAGACGTGCTCTACTGGATTGAAAACGAACCAGAGTTCGGTGCGCAGGCGGTTTACCTCGTGGATCACTACAACATCGACGGATTTGATCCGCAAAACCCCTCCAGCTGGCCCGCACCTCTGGCCAGCTACGCCGAACAGGGCGTGCAGTTCATCGCCCCACCCTTGTGGGTTCTGCTGGCCACCGAGAACGGTGAAATCGTGCCATCCGAATGGGCAAAACAGGCCAAGGCAGCCGGGTTGAACATCATCACATGGACGCTCGAACGCTCCGGTCCCTTGGCCTCTGGCGGCGGCTGGTATTTCCAGACTGTCTCGGACGTGACCACCCATGATGGTGTCTACTTCGAAGTGCTGGACGTTCTGGCACAGGATGTCGGTGTGGTTGGTGTGTTCTCGGACTGGCCCGCGACCACCACCTATTACGCCAACTGCATGGGCCTGTAACCCACACCCTGTCCCCGGGGTCACACACCGCGCCATCCCCGCGCATCCTACAGGTCACATCAAGGGCCGCCGCACCCCCGGCGGCCCTTTTTTCGTTCACAGTCTGCGCAATATCCACATCACCACGCGCCGCCTGCGCTGTTTGCGCTTGCGCAAATGCTCGGCCTCTTTCATTTCTGCAAACACTGCCTGTTCTTGCGCGTAGATACTGTTCATTTCCAATGATTTATAAGGGTGTTGCATAGTCTCTCCTTTCGCATCTCGGGTAAGGTGGCATACGAAAGCACGTATTGTCAGACCCCAGGTTCGCACCTAGACTTGCAAATATGAAAATCACGGACTGGACAGATTTTGGATTGTTCGCTGCCGTGGCCCGGTCCGGGTCACTGGCGGGAGCGGCGCGCGAAACGGGCCTCAGCCAGGCGACCCTGTCGCGCCGGATGACTGCACTTGAACAGCGCACCGGGCGGCGGTTGTTTGTGCACGGGTCGGCAGGGTACACGCCCACCGCCGAAGGACGCGCATTGCTGGAGCGGGCCAAGAAAATGGAGGCCGCCGCGCGCGACATTGCCCATTGGTCTGCTGCACAGTCCGGCCCGCCCCGTGTGCGCATCTCGGCGGGCACATGGACATCAGAGCGTCTGGCCCGCACCCTCACCGACTATTGGTCGGCCGACGCGGCGTGGACCCCGGAGTTTGTCAGCTGCAATCGGGACATGGATATCGAGCGGCGCGAGGTCGACATCGGGGTGCGCAATCGCCGCCCGACTCATCCGTGGCTGGCCGGGCGGCGCACAGGCACCGTGGAACACGCCGCGTTTGCCTTGTCCGCAGACATCACTGGCTGGATCGGCCCAAGCGATGACACCTCCACCTTGCCCTCCGAGGCGTGGACCATCACCCATCACGGGGCGGATATCGTGGCTGTGTCGAACGAACCCACCATTCGCCTCGCCTTGGCCCGCAGCGGCATTGGCCGGGTGGTTTTACCAACGTTTGCAGGTTCTTGCGTGCCGGAGTTGATGCAGGTATCCCCGGTGATTGAGGCGCTGACCGCCGAAGAGTGGCTGGTCTGCCATCAGGACACGCGCCACGACCCGGCGATCCGCGCAGCACTTGATGCGCTGGCCTTCGGGCTGCGCGCGCCCATTGCAAGGACCAACGCACCTGCGGCACCGGGGTCGCACCCCTTGCACGGGTCAGGCGAAGGCCCTACCTTTACGCCATCCTAGCAGCAGGCAAAGCTCATGTTTTCGATCCCCGGCAAACAGGCCGTCAGCATCACCGACCGCGCCGCCGCGCATATCTCCCGTCTCATGGAGAAAGAGGGCCATTCCGGCCTGCGCATCGGCGTCAAAAAGGGGGGATGCGCGGGCATGGAATACACCATGGAATACGTGGACACGCCTGACCCCAACGACGAAGTGGTCGAACAAGGCGGGGCCAAGGTGCTGATCGCGCCCATGGCGCAGATGTTCCTCTTTGGCACCGAGATTGACTACGAAACCTCGTTGCTGGAATCCGGTTTCAAGTTCAACAATCCCAACGTCTCTGACGCCTGCGGTTGCGGCGAATCCATCAGTTTCAAGGATGTCGAGGAACTGAACGCCGAGCGCAGCGCCTGACATGGCCGTCTCGGGCGAAGAGATCGCCCACGCGCTTGACCTCTTTGCCGATCTTGGCCGGTTGAGCACCCGCAAGATGTTTGGCGGCTTGTCCATTTATTGCGACGGTGTGATCTTTGCCATCCTGATGTCCGACGGGCGCCTCCTGCTAAAGGGTCAGGGCGACATGCAGGCCCGGTTTGATGACATGGGGCTGGAGCGTTGGGCCTATACCCGCAAGGACGGAAGCCCAACGCACATGCCCTACTGGCACCTGCCCGAAAGCGCGCTCGATGACCCCGGCGAAGCGGTCGATCTGGCACGGGCGGCATTGCAGCACCTGTAAGGCGGGCGTGTCGCCCGCCCGGCCTCAGGCCTTTTGCTGCAAATGCAGATAGGTTTCGCGGAACCGCGCACTCAAGTGCTCCCCCGCCAGCCTCTCTGGCAGCCCCGCTGGTGCAACATTGGTGTCGTAGCTGGGATTGAAAAACAGGGGCACCGATATCCGTTCTGCATCTGTGCCCACCACCCGGTGTGGCGTCGCTTTGACCTGCCCGCCCGTCCAGAATTCCAGCATCTCACCAAAATTGACAATGAATTCGCCCGGTGACGCAGAAAGCGGGATCCATCCCCCGCCCCGCTGGCGCACCTCCAGCCCCGGAGAGCCATCCGTCGCCAACAACGTCAGACACCCGTAGTCGGTATGCGTCGCGATCCCGAAATCACGTGCCCCGGCCCATGCGGGACGCTCCGGGTAATAGTTGCCCCTGAGCAGTGCCATGGGC
This sequence comes from Pseudomonadota bacterium, assembly GCA_038529225.1. Lineage (GTDB taxonomy): Bacteria > Pseudomonadota > Alphaproteobacteria > Rhodobacterales > Rhodobacteraceae > Tateyamaria. The sequence continues at coordinate 7,588 of JBCBDZ010000072.1, forward strand.
GTCTCGAACGCCCGCGAAAAGCGATCTGCATCCGCGCCAATGCTGCGCGCAATCGCGCCAAGCAGGTTCATCGAGACCGCACAGGCATCCACGTAATACGCTGTGATCACGCCGCGAAACGCGTCATTCTCGGGCCATAGATTGGGGGCGTAAAACGGCTGCGCACTTAGCGGATGGCTGCGCGACAGTTCGTATCCCACATCAAAAAACTGTTTGTAATCCGGGTTCGCGTCCGGATCGACCTGTTCAGATCCCGCCGCGCCCCAGCCCCGGTTCGACCCGGTCCGGGCCATATCCAGCGGTTTCTTGGCGGCCTCCGGCTGCCTGAAGAAGGCGCGGTAGACCTCGATGACTTCAACGACCCGCGCGCGCGACAGGGCCGTGTTGAACACCGTGACAAAACCAACGCCCGTCGCAGCCTCGCGCAGCGCCGCCAGACTTTCTGCCTCACCGGCCGCAAGTGCTGCCGCATCAACCCGTGGAATCTTGCTCATATCACCTCACACACTCTGCGCCGCAGCCCTAGCGCAGGCATCACCACGATGCTAGGTCCAAGACGGACAGAGCATAATCAGGAGGCAAGCCATGCGGCGGACACTGGCAGCGGGCAATTGGAAAATGAACGGCGATGCAGCGATGCTTGAATCACTTCAGCATTTGCAAGCGCCCGGTGGGGACAGCGCACCAGACATCCTGATCTGCCCACCCAGCACACTTCTGGTGCAGGCCGTGGCCGCAAGCGAAAACAGCCCTGTCCGCATAGGCGGGCAAGACTGCCACACCGCCGCGTCCGGCGCCCACACGGGCGACGTATCTGCCGGGATGATCAAGGCAACCGGGGCCAGCGCGGTCATTGTCGGCCACTCCGAACGCCGCGCGGATCACGGCGAGACAAATGCAGCCGTGCGCGCCAAGGTCGAAGCCGCCTGGGGCGCTGACCTGCTGGCCATCCTGTGCATCGGCGAAAGCGAGGCCGAGCGGATGGGTAAAGATACCCTCGACATCATCGCTGCACAACTTGACGCCTCCCTGCCCGATGGCGCAACTGGCACAAACACAGTCATCGCCTACGAACCGATCTGGGCCATTGGCACCGGTCGCGTGCCCACACTGGACCAGATTGTTGAGACGCACGACATGATCCGCGCGCGCCTGACAGCGCGGTTTGCCACACAAGGCGATGCCATCCGCATCCTCTATGGCGGTTCGGTCAAACCTTCCAATGCAGCCGAGATCTTTACCGCCGAAAACGTCGACGGCGCTCTGGTGGGTGGCGCGTCCCTGAAGGTTGCGGATTTCCAACCGATCATCGATGCACTTTCGGCGTCCTGATCCCCTGCTTCATCTTGCCAGAAAAACTTCGGGGGGAGGCCGTCAGGCCGGGGGGCAGAGCCCCCACCCCCTTTGCCACGCGCGACTGCCCCTGAAACACCCTGCCCATGCTGACACAATCCCCACACGATCCGTCCTTTATCCAGACACCCTATCCCTTTTATGATCAGGCCCGCGCTGCAGGCCCGGTGGTCTTCTGGAAAGATTACGGCATGCTGGCCGCGTTCGATCACGCCACGGTACACGCGCTGCTCAGGGACAAACGGTTGGGGCGGGCCGTGCCCGACATGCGCAAAACGCCGGTCGCCGAGCATCTGAGCGCCTTTCATGCGGTCGAACGGCACTCACTGCTGGAACTGGAACCGCCCGCGCATACGCGGTTGCGCCGCCTCGTCCTGCATGCCTTCACGTCGCGCCGCATTGCCGGGCTTGGCCCGGACATCCACGCGATCTGCGCGGATCTTTTGGCGCGGATGCCACGGGACAGATGCGACCTGATCCCGACCTATTGCCAGCTGGTGCCCGTGCGCGTGATCGCGCGCCTGCTCGGCGTGCCCGAGGCGCTCGCCCCCGATCTGCTGCGCTGGTCATCGGCCATGGTGGCCATGTACCAGGCCGGGCGCACCCGCGGGGTCGAAGACGCCGCAAACACCGCCGCCGTGGAGTTCGCGGATTTCCTGCGCGGCTACATCGAAAAGCGCCGCATGGACCCAGCGGATGACCTGATCAGCGAGTTGATCACGGCGCAGGACGACACCGGCTCACTCAGCCCGGACGAGATGATTGCAACCATCGTGCTCCTTCTCAACGCCGGGCATGAGGCGACGGTGCACAGCCTTGGAAATGCGGTGAAGTGCCTGATTGAGACGGACACGACAGATGCGCTTGGCCGAGGCGGGATCGACAACACGGTCGAAGAGCTGCTGCGCTTTACCCCGCCACTGCACATGTTCACGCGCTACGCCTACGAAACGCTTGAGGTCGGGGGCCACACCATGAACCCGGGCGATGAAATCGCGTTGATGCTGGGGGCTGCGGGGCGCGACCCGGCGGTCTTTGCCAACCCGCATCAGTTCGATCCGACACGGCCCAAACCCGCCCACCTCGCCTTTGGCGGTGGGTTGCATTTCTGCGTTGGCGCGCCGCTGGCGCGGCTTGAAATGCAGATCGCTCTCCCGGCCCTTTTCAACGCCTTTCCAAATCTGCAGATCACCGAAACACCGATGTTCGCGGACAGCTACCATTTTCACAAACTCGACCGCCTGATGGTCTCGCTTGGTTGAGTCGGGAGCGACTCGCACCACCCTCTAAGTCAGCAAACATCTCGCACCTTTCACCGCGCGCCGAGGGACGGGCAAGGCGTCGCCTCTCCAATTTCAGATTAAGACATGCGCGGTAGCGCACCTTTGGATCACGTCTCCAGCGGAAGCATCGCTGACGACTTGATCTCCTCCATCGACAAGAGCGCTGTGACATTGAACACCCGCACCTCCGAAATCAGGGCCTGGTAAAACGCATCATAGGCCCGCGCATTGCGCACCCGCACCTTGAGAATGTAGTCGATGTCCCCCGCAAGGCGATGCGCTTCCTGTACCTCGGCCCGATCCCGCAAGGCTTTGAGGAACTTCGCCTGCCATTCGGCTTCATGCTCAGACGTGCGGATCAGAACAAAAAAACAGGCCTCGAACCCCAGCGCCTCGGCATCCAGAAACACGGTCTGCTGACCGATGACGCCGGCGTCTTTCAGCTTGCGAATGCGATTCCACACCGGGGTCTTGCTGGAACCGACAGCCTTGGCAATCTCGTCCAGAGACTGGCTGGCATCCCGCTGCATCTCGGCCAGAATTTTGCGATCCACGTCATCTATGCGAACGGCCATTCCATTCCTCTTCGGTTTTTCAGACAGGTGTTCCACCTTTCGACAAAGATGGAACAATCATCCTTATCTACAGCCCGCGATGGCAACAAACCAGAACAATGTTCTATATTGAGATCAAGAAACAGCGACCCGAGGGCGACGCGATGAACCACTTTCCGATCTTTCTGAACACCTCCGGGCGGCGCATTGTGCTGTCGGGTGGCGGGGATGCGGCATTGGCCAAGCTGCGGCTTCTGATGAAGACCACGGCCCACATCACCGTCTTTGCGCCTGACGCAGCACCCGAGATCGAAAACTGGGCAAAGGCGCGCAAGCTCACTCTGATACGTCGCGCAATGGAACCCGGTGACACGATGTGTGCTGCCTTGTTCTATGCCGCAGATGAGGATGCCGTTGAGGACAAGCGCACCGCCGCCATCGCGCATGCAGACGGCGCGCTGGTCAATATCGTGGACAATCTGAGCGACAGCCAGTTCATCACGCCCGCTATCGTTGACCGCGACCCTGTGACTGTCGCCATCGGCACCGAAGGGGCCGCGCCTGTGCTGGCCCGCGCGATCAAGGCCGATCTGGAAGAAAAACTGCCAACGCGCCTCGGCACCCTCGCCGCGATCGGCAAAGCCTTTCGCAAGGCAGCAGACGCCCTGCCCTTTGGCCGTGCGCGCCGTGATTTCTGGCGCGACTTCTATTTCAACACAGGCCCCAAGGCGATCAGCGATGGGGTCGAGGCCGTGCAACCCGCCCTTGACGCATTGCTGTCTGACCACCTGATGAAGGAGGCGCGGCAAGGGCACGTGGCCTTTGTCGGCGCGGGGCCCGGCGATCCCGAGCTGCTGACCCTAAAGGCACGCAAGGCCCTTGATGAGGCCGATGTGGTTATCTACGACCGTCTGATCAGCCCCGAAATCCTCGAACTCGCCCGCCGCGAAGCGCAGATGATCGACGTGGGCAAAGAGGCGTTTGGCCCCTCCACACCCCAAGAGACCATCAACGCACTTATCGTCGAACACGGGCGCAAAGGGGCGCAGGTTGTCCGCCTCAAATCCGGCGACGCCACCGTGTTCGGACGTCTGGACGAAGAGATCGACGCTGTCACAGAGGCGGGCATCGACTGGCACATCGTGCCCGGCATCACCTCTGCGTCTGCGGCGGTGGCAAGCCTTGGCCAGTCGCTTACCAAACGCGGGCGCAACACTTCTGTCCGCTTTCTTACGGGCCACGACATGCAAGGGTTCCCAGATCATGACTGGCGCGCCCTCGCCAACCCGGGCGAAGTTGCCGCGATCTACATGGGCAAGAAATCGGCCCGTTTCATTCAAGGCCGTCTGCTCATGCACGGCATTGATCCGGCCACACCTGTCAGCGTCATCGAAAACGCCAGCCGTGCGGACCAGCGCATTCTGTCCACGACCGTGGGGCATATGGAGCCGACGATGTCGCAAGCCGGCCTTTCCGGACCGGCCCTCACCTTCATCGGGCTCGCACCACGCAATGCGATTGCCGCCCTTCCCGATCTTCCCATCCCGCAGCCCGCGCAGGAGGCCCGATAAATGTCCAAACCCTTTACGCCAAAAGTCGTGACTGCCAATCACCTGCTCGCAGGCGACGTCATCTATCAAACCGCGACCGGCTGGACCCCGGATCTCGCGCAAGCTGAGGTGCTGACAGACGAAGCCGATGCGGACCTCCGCCTGATCGAAGCAAGCCAGCAGGTAGACGTCGTTGTGGGCGCGTATCTGGCCGATGTCGCACTGGAAGACGGCACCCCCACCCCCACCCATTTCCGCGAAACCTTCCGCGCCACCGGGCCCAGCAACTACGCCCATGGCAAGCAAGTGGACTTTGCCGAAGGCGAATATGAGGGAGCTTCCTGATGTACAGCTATTCCGAATTCGACACTGCGTTCCTTGCGCAGCGCAACGCCCAGTTCCGCGCGCAGGTGGAACGCCGCATCGCGGGCAACCTCACCGAGGATGAATTCAAGCCGCTGCGCCTGATGAACGGCCTCTATCTGCAGTTGCACGCCTACATGCTGCGGGTCGCCATCCCCTATGGGACGCTCAACAGCGCCAAGATGCGCAAACTGGCCGAACTGGCAGAGCGTTGGGACAAGGGCTATGGCCACTTCACCACCCGCCAGAACATCCAGTACAACTGGCCCGAGCTCAAAGACGTGCCAGACATGCTGGACGCGCTGGCCGAGGTTGGCATGCACGCCATCCAGACCAGCGGCAACACGATCCGCAACGTAACCGCCGACCACTTTGCCGGTGCCGCAGCGGATGAAATCGCTGATCCACGTCCTGTCGCCGAGTTGTTGCGCCAATGGTCGACGGATCACCCTGAATTTCAGTTCATGCCACGCAAGTTCAAGATTGCCGTCACAGGGTCGCCCAATGACCGCGCAGTGACCAAGGCCCATGATATCGGCCTGCGGATGCTGGAACGCGACGGTGCGCGCGGCTTTGAAGTCATCGTAGGTGGCGGGCTTGGCCGTACCCCGATGATCGGAAAGGTTATCAATGACTTCCTGCCCGAAGCTGACCTTTTGCCTTACCTTGAGGCAATCGTCTCGGTCTGGAACCAGATCGGGCGACGCGACAACAAGTACAAGGCGCGCATCAAGATCACGGTGCACGAACATGGCATCGACGAAATCCGCCGTTTGGTCGAAGACCGGTTCGTCGAGACCCGCAAGACCTTCACGGGTGTGGACCAGCAGATGCTGCGCGAGATCGAAACCCATTTCGCGCCGCCCGCCTTTGTAGAGGCGGACCCAAGCCCGTATACGCAGGCACTTCAACACTACCCCGCCTTCCGCTCGTGGAGCGACACCAACGTGACTGCACACCGCGATGCAGACCACGCCATCGTGACCATCAGCCTCAAAAAGCACGGGGCTACGCCCGGAGACGCGTCAGCCGCACAGATGCGCCTGATCGCGGACCTCGCCGAGACCTATGGCTACGACGAAATCCGCATCAGCCACGAACAGAACGTGATCCTGCCGCATGTGCACAAGGCGGCGCTGCCCTCGGTCTACTCGGCGCTGCGGACGGCCGGGTTGGCCACTGCCAATATCGGGCTGATCAGTGACATCATCGCCTGCCCCGGCATGGACTATTGTGCGCTGGCCACGGCGCGTTCCATCCCCATCGCGCAAGAGATCGCGACCGCCTTTGATGACCTCAAGCGCGAGCACGATATCGGCGAGCTCAAAATCAAGATCTCGGGCTGCATCAACGCGTGCGGGCACCACCATGTGGGCCACATCGGCATCCTTGGGCTCGACCGTGCGGGCGTAGAGAATTACCAGATCACGCTGGGCGGTGATCACCGTGAAACCGCCCGTGTCGGCGACCGCGTTGGCCCCGGCTTTTCTGCCGACGAGATCGTCCCGGCCGTTGAGCGGATCGTGGACGCGTATCTTGATCTGCGCACAGACCCGGAGGAGACATTCATCGACACCTACAACCGCACGGGTCTGGCTCCTTTCAAGGCAGCGCTCTATCCTGAAACCAAGGTCGCAGCGGAGTAAACTCCCATGCTTCATCTTGCCCAAAAAACTTCGCCCGGAGGGCCGATCAACCCCGACGCGAAGGTGATGGTCAGCGCGATGAACGCTGGCCTGACGCATCGCGGTGCCACTGACG
>JBCBDZ010000073.1:0-14298 GCA_038529225.1 Pseudomonadota bacterium
CCCGCTAGCGGCCTCGTTGGCGCTGGTCAGGGCGGCAACACCGGCATTGATTTCTGCGCTGTTGCTGGCCGTGGCGGCGGTTTCCTCGGCCAAACGGATCAGTCGGCGGGTCGAATTGCCCTCGAATGCGTCGCCGGCGGTGCCCAAAGAGACGCGCAGGGCCTCAAAGGCGTCTGCGGCCTCCGCCTCGGCGCTGCTGGCTTGCAGGGCAGCAGGGGTTGCAACCATCCCACTGATCGAAACGCCGTTGAGCGCGGCCATGTGGAACGCGGCATAAAGCAGGGAAATCGTGGCGACGAGCAAATACGCCCAGCCCGTATAGAGGCGGCGATTGCTTTCGATGGGTTCTTCATCGACCCCATCTGCCAGAACCGGCCCATCCCGTTGGTCGTCACCTGTCGCGGGGGTCGAGGTTGGATCGCTCATGGCCTTGTCCTGTCTTGCTGTGCGCACGGCCAAAGGCGGTTGCCGCAATTGCAATCGACCGCGCCCGAACCGGGGCGCGGTCGCGTCTTCAATGGCAGGGCTTAGCCGCCAAAGATCATATCGGCGGCAATGTCCGCATCCGCGTTTTCAGAGAACCACTTGGCCGCGCCCGGGTGCCACTGCAACACGCCGTTGCGGTCCCAGTTCTCGGGCAGCGTCGAGCGTGCCGCGCGGTGGATGTTCATCATCCGCTCGTTGTCGGACATGATGACGTCCACGACCGCGTAAACAAAGCTTTCGGGCAGTTCACAGTTGGCGATGGCAAAGTTCCACATCGAAACAGACAGAGCGTCCTCCTCCATTGTCTCGTAGGTGTCTTCCGAGATGATGAAGGACGATACCGGGAAGGCCTCGAGAATCTGCTCTTTTTCGTCTTCGGTAAAGGCGATGAAGCTGATGTCGGTTTGCACTTCCAACTGGCTGACAGCGGGCGTCGGCACCCCTGCGGCGAAGGCGATCACGTCAAGAAGGCCGTCCTGAAGCTGACCGGCAAGGTCGTTCCAGCCGCCATTTCGGCGATCAAAGTTCACGCCGAGCTCTTCCATCATCCGGGGAAAGTAGGTGTCCGAGGTCGATCCCGCGGGGCCAAAGCCGATGCGCGCCCCGTCCGGAATGTCGGAGATGGTGGTGATGCCGGTGGAGGCCAGCGTCGTGATGGCAAATGGCGTCTGATACATCGGGAACATCGCGCAGGCGTTGTTCATCTGCGTGCCTGGCGCGATCGGGTTCGTGCCTTGCAGCGATTCAGCGGCCGGGCCCATCGTGGTCATGCCGAACTGCGCTTCGCCGGTGTGAACAAGCGCCATGTTCTGCATTGGGCCGCCCGTCACTTCCCCGCCGCCGGAAATGCCAAGCTCTTCTGCGACAAGGTTGGCCCAGCCCGAACCGTAGGCAAAGTAGGTGCCGCCCTGGGACGCCGTTCCAACGGTAAAGCTTTCCGGCCATCCAGTGCGGTCGGCGTGGCCGTCCGCAAACGCTGCTGTTGCGCTCAGTGCAGCCGTCGCCGCGAGGGCTGTCATTTTGGTAAAGAGTGTCATTCGGTGTCGTCCTCCCTGAAAAACGTTTTGTTTGGCACCTGTGCGGAAAGGTTCTGACGTGTAATCAATCCCCTGCGCCATCCCGGTCGAATGTAGAATGTGCTGTAGTGCCCTCAAGGTGTAAAGGAAGTTTAATGCACAGGCTGCATGCATGTGATGTCAGTGCTGTCCCACGCACGTAGAATCTTAGGCGCACACGGCTCTGGCGGGGACTCAATTTGTCGTGAAGCGGTTGGCACCGACAACTGAGCACCATTTTACGCTTGCCTTGATCGGTTGCGATGTCAGCATTCGGTGCGACACAGGAACTGCGCCAGAAAGGCCAACATGAAAACCTACAAAATCGCCGCGATCCCCGCAGACGGTATCGGCCCCGAGGTCATTGCCGCAGGGACTCAGGTGCTTGACGCACTGTCAGATCATCTGGGCTCCATGGCGTGTGACATCACGCATTTCGGTTGGGGGTCGAACCACTACAAAGCCCACGGCGTCATGATGCCACGGGACGGGCTGGCACAGCTCAAATCCTTTGACGCCATCTTCTTCGGAGCGGTCGGCGCGCCAGATGTCCCCGACCATATCACTCTGTGGGGACTGCGTCTGCCGATTTGTCAGGGGTTTGATCAATACGCCAATGTGCGCCCTACGCGGATCATTCCGGGTGTGAACACCCCTTTGAAGGACGTGGGTGTCGGCGATCTGGACTGGGTGATCGTGCGCGAAAACTCCGAAGGGGAATACTCCGGTAACGGTGGTCGCATCCACAAGGGCTTGCCCGAGGAGGTGGCGACCGAGGTGTCCATATTTACGCGCGTTGGTGTGACACGGATCATGCGATATGCGTTCTCTCTGGCCCGATCGCGCCCCCGCAAGCTGCTGACTGTCGTGACAAAATCCAACGCCCAGCGTTTCGGCATGGTGTTGTGGGATGAAATTGCCGCCGAGGTGGCACAGGAGTTTCCGGACGTGACATGGGACAAGATGCTGGTGGATGCGATGACGGTGCGCATGACACTGGACCCCCAAAGCCTCGACACCATCGTTGCGACAAACCTGCATGCGGACATCCTGTCAGACCTTGCCGGGGCGCTGGCGGGCAGCCTTGGCGTCGCACCCACCGCCAACATTGATCCCGAGGGCCGCTTTCCCTCCATGTTCGAACCCATTCACGGGTCGGCGTTTGACATTGCGGGCAAAGGCGTCGCCAACCCGGTGGCGACATTCTGGACAGCGGCACAAATGCTGGATCATCTGGGCGAAGATGAGGCGGCCGCGCATTTGATGGGGGCCGTTGAACGGGTCTGCGCAGCTGGCATTCTGACGCCGGATGTGGGCGGGACGGCCACCACGCAAGACGTCACGGACGCTGTCGTGGCGGCTATCCGAGGGCGCAATTCACTGGGTTGATCAGATCTTGCTGTCACAGCAAGGTAGCCGCATGGAACTGGAGTGTCACTGGTGCGCGATCTGATCAATCTGGACGTCTATCCGCTGGACAGACCGGAGAGCTCCGGGTTCAGGGACCTCGTCGCAACATGCAAGGCGGCCCTCGCCAAAGATGGATTGTTCAACTTGCCCGGGTTTGTACGGCCGGCGGCATTGGAACGGGCGGTGCGCGAACTCAGCCCGCTTTTTGAACACCACGCCTTCGTGCATGCCCGCCGACACAATATCTATTTCCGCAAACATGTTGAGGATGTGGACGCCACACACCCGGCGCTGCGGGAATTCGAGACCTCCAATCGCACGGTTTGTGCAGACCAGATGGGGCGAGCAGTGGTGATCCGGTTGTATGAATGGCCTGCCTTTGCGAACTTCCTGTCCAAAGTCATGGGCAAGGATCGGCTGTTCACCATGGCAGATCCGCTCGCGCGGGTGAATGCCATGTCTTATGGCGATGGCGAGGCTCTGAATTGGCACTTTGATCGCTCGGAGTTCACCACAACCCTGCTGCTGCAGGCGCCCGAGTACGGTGGGGATTTCGAATATGATCAGGATTTGCGCACGGACGTGGACCCCAATTATGGTGGCGTTGTCGATCTCCTCGAAGGGCGGCGCACCCCGACGCGGCTTGCGTTGGAACCGGGCACGCTCAATGTGTTCAAGGGCAAAAACACGGCCCACCGGGCAACGCCCACCATGGGACCCAAGGCGCGAATGATCGCGGTGTTTTCCTTTTACGAGACCGAGGGTGTGGAGTTTTCAGACGAGGAACGCATCGGGTTTTACGGGCGTTCGGCGTAGCCGTTTTCTTTCTGTCAAGCGTTGACGGGACTTTGGGACGTGCATCCTTTTCAAAGAGTATCTTGCCCCTGTGTTTCGGCACTCAGGCGTCCCAAAAGATCGAGGAGCGTTTCGTAATCGTCATCACCGATCTTGCGGCGGAAGCCTCTTGCGATTGCGGATGCCGCTTCGACACGGGACTCAATGATCGTAAGACCCGCTGGCGTGATTGCGATCAGTTGCCGGCGACGATCCTTGGGGTCCCGGGTCTGCGTGATCAGGCCCTTGGCGTTCATCGTTGCGGCCATGCGGGTCAAGCTGGGGAACAGAAGGCACGCCTGTTTCGCCAGTGAATGCGAATCCATCTCGCCCTGTTCTGCAAGCACGCGCAAAACCCGCCACTGCTGCTCGCTCAGACCTGTCTCGGCCAGCATTTCGCGAATTGGAGCCATCACGCTTTCCCGCGCACGCATCAAGGCGATGGGAAGCGAGCGGGTGGTAAGGGGCAGTCTGTTTGTCATGCCAACGTCGCTCCTGTTCCTCAGGATTTCGGTTGACTCATTGAAGTCGAATTTATTACTTAACTCAACAACAATTAACATGTTAATGTAATGAATGAGATCGGAGGTCGACTCTTTCGCCTTGAAAGGGTGAATGATCATCGGAGTGAGGAGAGCCCATGAGCGCGCTGGCAGACAACATTGCGAAACTGAACAGCCACATGGCGCGGTTTTCCCGAACCGGCATTCTGAACCGGATTGACGGCCGGGACATGCCAGGGCGCGGAGGCGTTTTCGAAACGATTTCTCCGGTCGACAAGAGTGTCATCTGCGAGGTCGCACATGGCACCGCAGCAGACATTGATACAGCCGCACAGGCCGCGCATGACGCATTTGCGGATTGGCGCGATATGCCTGCGACCGAGCGGCGCAAGATCCTTCACCGGGTTGCCGACGCGATCGAAGCGCGGGCGGAGGAAATCGCGCTGTGCGAATGCTGGGACACCGGCCAAGTTTACAAGTTCATGTCCAAGGCCGCTTTGCGGGGGGCCGAGAACTTTCGATATTTTGCAGATCAGGTGATCCAGGCGCGCGACGGGCAGCACCTCAAGTCCCCGACACTGATGAACATCACAAGCCGGGTGCCCATCGGCCCGGTCGGGGTCATAACGCCCTGGAACACGCCTTTCATGCTCTCAACGTGGAAAATTGCACCGGCGCTGGCCGCAGGATGCACGGTTGTACACAAACCTGCCGAGGCGTCACCGGTCACGGCGCGGTTGTTGGTCGAAATCGCGGAGGACGCAGGCCTGCCGCCCGGTGTTCTGAACACGGTCAACGGGTTTGGTGAAGATGCCGGAAAGGCGCTGTGTGAGCATCCCAAGATCAAGGCAATCGCCTTTGTCGGTGAAAGCAAAACCGGGAGCCTGATCACAAAGCAGGGCGCGGACACACTCAAGCGCAATCACCTGGAACTGGGCGGCAAAAACCCGGTGATTGTCTTTGAAGATGCTGATCTGGACCGTGCACTGGATGCGGTGATCTTCATGATCTACTCGATCAATGGCGAGCGCTGCACATCCTCGTCCCGGCTGCTTGTGCAGGATACAATCCGGGAAGACTTTGAAGCCAAGCTGGTGGAGCGGGTCAACAGGATCAAGGTCGGCCACCCGCTTGATCCGGCCAGCGAAATTGGTCCGCTGGTGACCGAAGAACACTTTGAAAAGGTCACCAGCTATTTCGAGATCGCCCGGCAGGACGGGGCCACGGTTGCCGCAGGTGGCAAAACCATCGGCGATGAAGGTTACTTTGTCCGACCAACGCTGTTTACCGATGCCACCAACCGGATGCGGATCGCTCAGGAAGAGATTTTCGGCCCGGTCCTGACCTCGATCCCGTTTTCGACCGAGGACGAAGCATTGCACATTGCAAATGACACGGCCTACGGCCTGACCGGATATGTGTGGACCAACGACCTTACCCGTGCCTTGCGGTTCACCGACAAGCTCGAAGCGGGCATGATCTGGGTCAATTCCGAGAACGTGCGGCACCTGCCGACACCTTTCGGGGGCGTCAAAGCCTCGGGAATCGGTCGCGACGGCGGCGACTGGTCCTTTGAGTTTTACATGGAGCAGAAACACATTGGCTTTGCCACAGGCCAACACAAAATCACCAAACTGGGAGCAGGGTGATGGACCGCCCTTTCAGTTTTGCCCAAGGCAAAAACGTCTCCGTCCAGCACCATTTCCCCCGGTAACCAGGAGGCCTGCATGCCTGTCCCAGCCCCTAACCTTTTTCCCGATTTCAATACTGTCCGGTTGAGCCACGCCTGTTTGAACGTCAGGGATCTCGCCGCGTCCAAAACGTTCTATTGCGATATCCTGGGTCTTCAGGTGACAGATGAGAACGACACTCACATCTACCTTCGGGCTATGGAAGAGCGGGGCCATCATTGCCTCATCCTCCAAAAGTCTGACCAGCCCGGCACCGTCGAAGTCATGGGATTCAAGACCTTTGCCGAAGATGATCTTGACCGTGCAAAGGTATTTTTCGAAAGCAAGGGCCGCACAACCGAGTGGGTGGAACGTCCCCATCAGGGGCGTACGCTGCTGACCTCGGACAACATGGGTATCCCGCTCGAGTTTTATCACAAGATGGACAGGCTGGCGCCCATTCACCAGAAATACGCGCTTTATCGTGGGGTGAAACCGTTGCGCATCGACCACTTCAACGTGTTCAGCCATGATGTCGATGCGTCCGTTGCCTTTTATTCCGAGTTCGGGTTTCGCGTGACCGAGTACACGGAAGATGAAGAAAGCAAGAAGCTGTGGGCCGCATGGATGCATCGCAAGGGCGGCGTGCATGACATGGCCTTTACCAACGGCACAGGACCACGCATGCACCATGTGGCATTCTGGGTGCCCACGCCACTCAATATCATCGACCTGCTCGACCTGATGGCGACCACCGGATACGTCAACAGTATCGAACGGGGCCCCGGACGTCATGGCATCTCCAATGCGTTCTTCTTGTACATCCTTGATCCGGATGGCCATCGGATCGAAATCTATTGTTCGGACTATCAGACCGTGGACCCGGACCTTGAGCCCATCAAATGGGACCTGAAAAACCCGCAAAGGCAGACACTTTGGGGGGCCGCCGCACCACGCAGCTGGTTTGAGCATGGAACAACTTTTGTTGGCGTTGAGCCGATGGAGAGTGGCATGAAAGCCAGCCCGATCATTGCGCCATGATCGGGTCCGACGTGAACGGGATCACAGGACGCGCCGCCGTTTGGAAGGACATTCGATGAGATTTGGAACCTGGTCTGACAAAGGTCAGCGCATCTACGGCGCGATCACCGACGCCGGTGGCATCGCGCTGAACGCGCAGGCGCCGCAGTGGCCGACCCTGCTGGACTCCCTGCGGGCAGGGGGGCTGGATACGCTTGCGGATTTGGCCGCTGGCCAACCGGTAACACATATCAATCCCGACTATGAAATGGTGCTGCCAAACGCGCCCCGCATCCTGTGCGTTGGCGTCAACTTCCCGGACCGCAATGCCGAATACAAGGACGGCAGTGAGCAGCCCAAATACATGTCGCTGTTCCCTCGCTTTGCGTCCGGGTTTACCGGGCACAACCAGCCCCTGATCCGCCCGCCCGAAAGCCCGCAATTGGACTACGAAGGCGAAGTTGCCATCGTGATCGGTAAAGGCGGGCGGCGCATTGCGCAACGCGATGCATACGACCACATCGCCGCCCTGACCATCTGCAACGAAGGCACGATCCGGGACTGGGTGCGTCATGCCAAATTTAACGTGACCCAAGGCAAGAACTGGGATCGCTCAGCCGCGATGGGGCCATGGTTAGTGCCCTTTACAGATCCCGCACAACTGGATGACTGCCGCATCATCACGCGCGTCAACGGGGAGGTCCGACAAGACGACCGCGTCTCCCGCATGATACACCCGATCCGTCGGCAGATCGAATACATCTCGACTTTCATGACGCTGCATCCTGGGGACATCATAGTGACCGGTACTCCTACGGGGTCCGGCGCACGTCTTGATCCGCCGCAATACCTCGTGCCGGGTGACGTGGTCCAGGTCGAGGCCAGCACAATCGGAACGTTGCGCAACACGGTCGCGGACGAAACCCCATGACACCGCAAGACCACGCCCGTGCCGCCGCTGACTTGCTCAACGCGGAAAGGACCGGCCAGCAGATTGGCCTGTTGACGCTGCAACATCCCACCATGCGCATACAGGATGCCTACGCAGTGCAAAACGCAATCTACGCTGCCAAACTGGCCGAGGGTCGCAAAGTGGTCGGCTGGAAGATCGGGTTGACGTCCAAGGCCATGCAATACGCCTTGAACATCGACATCCCCGACAGCGGCATCCTGTTTGACGACATGGTTTTTGACCATGACAGCACAGTGCCCAAAGGACGCTTCATTCAGCCCCGCATCGAGGCCGAGATCGCCTTTGCCATGAAAGACGCCATAGGCGGCGCTGACGTGACACGCGAGGATGTGATCGCTGCAACCGCTTACGTCGCGCCCTCGATCGAGATTCTCGACACGCGCATTCTGCGTATCGATCCTCACACAGGAAAGACGCGTTCGGTCTTTGACACGATCAGCGACAATGCCGCAAATGCAGGGATCGTCCTTGGCCCGCAACAGCACGCTGTGGACGCATTTGATCTGCGTTGGGTCGGGGCCATTACCTCGCGCAATGGTGAGGTCGAGGAAACCGGGGTTGGCGCTGGCGTTCTGAACGACCCGGTCCAAAGCGTGGTCTGGCTGGCGCAACGCATGGCGCAATACGGGCAGAAGATCGAGCCGCGCAATGTCATACTGTCAGGCAGCTTTATCCGACCGGTGGAATGCCCGAGCGACACGCGCATTCATGCCGATTTCGGCCCGTTTGGTCATGTTTCGATCGCATTCGCCTGACTGAAAACCGGAATACGAAGCGATGCGGGCCGAAAAGAGGGGGCACCTTCTTTTTTGCCAACAACAGACATTTCAGTTTCCCGCACTTGTGCGGCGGTCTCGACACGTAACTTGCTGATGTCGCTTATAGTTCTCGACCGAGGCTTTGGTATCAACGACCTGTGCTGCAAGCTGTGGCGCAAAGAGCTTCAGGCACCAAATCAACAGGACGCGGATCAAAGGCTCTCCAGAAATGCGATCAGGGCCCGGCGGTCTGCCGGCGGCAGGTCTGCCACTGCGTCGCGATGCGGTTGGGCCTCGCCGCCATGCCACAGGATTGCCTCAAGCAAAGACCGGGCGCGGCCGTCATGAAGGAAGTAGGTATGCCCTGAAACCTGTTGGGTGAGACCGATCCCCCAAAGCGGCGGTGTGCGCCATTCGGTACCTGTGGCGCGGGCCTCTGGGCGGTTGTCGGCAAGCCCCTGACCCATGTCATGCAGCAACATATCGGTATAGGGCCAGATCAGTTGAAAACTCTGTTCAGGTTGATCTTTGAGCCTGTGCGTCACGAAGGCGGGGCGATGGCAGGAGGTGCAGCCGGTCGCATGAAAGACCTGCTTGCCGCGCAACACGTTCGGGGCGTTCACGTCACGCCTTGCCGGAACGCCCAGGTTGCGGCTGTAAAACGTGACCAGATCAAGACCCGCAGCGTCGATTTCGAAACCTCGGTCATCCGCATCGCCGTGCGGCGCGTTTCGGCATGCCGCTTGGCCTGGCGTGCACTCTCCCCAATGTGCGGGGAAAAGCGGACTGGAAATGCCGATGTCCCCGGCGAACGCAGCAGCGGATTGTTCGCGGACTGTCGGGCGGCCTGCCTTGAGCCCAAAGCGGCCCAACATCGGTCGCGCGAATTCCGCAGACCAGACGATGTTTGCCCGACCTGAAATGCCATCCCCATCCGCATCCTCGGGATCTGCCATCATCAGAATGTCCGCAGCCGGGATCGCTTCGAGCAATCCAAGGCCGATCATCTGGGGCGCGATGCGTGGACTGAGCATCGTATCCGGGTGAAGAGGCCCGTAACCCAAGGTCCACGGTGGTGTAGGCGGGCTGTCTCAGATACGCGACCTCGCCCCCTGAAAGTGGCACCCTGATCTCTTCATACTGGATGCTCAGGCGGTACTCTGCGAGATGCCCGGCCACGCTGAAATCCTGCAACTGTGTGCCATAGGTCGGCTCGGGCCGGGTGGCGATGTAGCCCTTTATTCTGTCTTCCATGAAGGCGTCATCAGAAGGGATGGACAATCTGAGGATCATCGAAATCGGGGTGTCGTCGCCACTCTTTGGCGGATGGCCCCGGCCGTCCTTGATATGGCACCTTTGGCAGGAGCGGGCATGGTAGAGCGGACCCAGCCCGTCAGAGGCCAGTGCCGATGAGGGCGAAGACACCCACAGTTTGCGAAACAGTCCGTTGCCCACCTGAAAGGTCAGTTCATCTTCGAAAGAGATGTTCCCGGAGGGCTGCGAGAAGGCATTTGCATCCGGCAATACCCGTACGGTTTCGCCACCGCCCGAATTCGCCTCAAAGGCCTGCGCTTTGCCAAAGTCGGAGGTCAAAGCCGTGACCGCCTTGATCCGGGCGGCTTCGGCTTTGGTGCGTGGCACGATGTTGAGGTGCGGCTCTTCGAAGGGGTTCGCAATTGCTGCGGACCCGATCAGCAGGGCGGCAAGGCCAAACTTACTCCGCTTCATCCATTTTCGAGGCATTGAGCTGGGCATATTTTTCTTCCCCGAGTTTCGCGACGAGTTCCAGCTGGGTTTCAAGAAAGTCGATATGGCCTTCCTCATCGCTCAACAATTCCTCGAACGTGTTCTTGGTGACAAAGTCGCCGATCTCTTCGCAGTATTTGCGCGCCGCCATATACAGATCCCGCGCACCATGCTCGGCGGCCAGATCGCATTCGAGGGTTTCCTTTGGCGTCTGTCCGATCCGCAGCGGGTCAAGTTTTTGCAGATTGGGATGCCCGCCCAGAAACAGGATACGCGCGATCAGTTTGTCGGCGTGGTTCATTTCTTCGATGCTTTCCTCGCGGGATTTTCTGGCCATATGGCCAAGTCCCCAGTCTTCCTGCATTCGATAGTGCAGCCAGTACTGGCTGACGGCTGTCAATTCGCTGCGCAGGGCATCGTTGAGGTATTTAATTTCTGTCTTGTCGCCGTTCATTTTTGGTTTCCTGTGTTGCTTCGCGAAGCCCGCGAAGGTGCATGGGGATTGGAAGGTTCGGGTTTGTGCGCATCGTCCCTAGAAACAGGGGAACACAGCCACCACAATCGGCAGCCTTGCCCAAGGCACGATATACTTTGCGCGGCGTAATCAGGGTTTCGGGGTCCGCCGCCCGCATCCAGTCGATTGCGGCTTAGATGTCCTGGTCAGAGATGTTCTGGCAATGGCAGACGATCATAGTGGACCCCGTCGGTTTACTGGAACACGGCGTCAGGATCGTCGAGGCTGTCAGACCCTTCGACCTCGATCGACGCGCCCAGTGCCGTCACGACACGCTCAATGCTGCGGGTCTGGTCAATCAGACCATTCACGCCGCCCATGATGAGGGCTTCGCCTGCTTCATTGCCGCGTTCCAGCATCATGTCGTAGCTGAACCCGGCTTCGGCTGCGGTTTTGATCCGACCAAGGGCGAGCACCGCCGCCGACAGCTTTGATTGCATTTCAGCGTCCAGTTCAGCATCCATAGATGCGACCAAATCGGAAAGCGACGGGCCTCCAACGATACTGCCATCAATCCGGGTGTAGTTGCCCACATAGACCGACTGGATACCGATGCCATTGTAGTAGTGGTCGTTATGGGTGTTGTCGGCAAAGCAGGAATGCTCCTCTTCGGGATCGTTCAGCATCACGCCAAGGCGCATCCGTTCTCCGGCCGTTTCGCCGTAGGACAGCGACCCCATGCCTGTCAGGATGGCAGAAATTCCGGCGTCAGCATCGGCGGTGACCGCGGCGCGCGCCGCTCCGTTCTCGGCCCACTGCGCGACGATCCATTCAAGATCGCCCACCAGCAGATCGGTTGCAGCGCGCAGGTATGCGCCCCGACGGTCGCAATTGCCGTTGGTGCACACCGCGTCCGTGCGAGCAAAATCCGTCCACGGGCGGTTGCCGGCACCGGCGCTGTGTCCGTTCAGGTCCTGCCCCCAAAGAAGGAATTCGATGGCGTGGTACCCGGTTGCGACGTTGGCCTCAATGCCATCGGCTTCCTGCAAGGTGTCTTCCAGCAAGGCCGGGGTAATAACCGACGCATCAACCGTTTCACCGGAAAGGGTGAAGCCGGGATTGGCAATGACGTTCAGCACGGCCGCCTCGTTTTCATCCGTTGGGCCACCGTAAGAGACATCCACATAGTCGATCAGTCCTTCGTCGAGTGGCCAGGCGTTCACCTTGCCTTCCCAATCATCGACAATAGGATTGCCAAAGCGAAACACTTCGGACTGCTGATACGGAACACGTGCCGCAAGCCATGCGGCTTTGGCCGTTTCGAGTGTTGTCGCCGATGGGCTTGTCACCAGAGCGTCAATGGCACCTTGCAGTCGCTGTGCTGCGATCAGGCTGTCGGTAGAGTTGGCGTGTGCGATGTTGGCATATGTGACCAGCACTGCGGCCTTGTCTGCAGGTCCATCCGCCATGGCCGCGGTGCCAAGGCAAAGTGCGGCAGCGCGCGTGGCAAGGGTGACTGTTTTCATCAGTGACTGTCCTTTTAGTGCAGTGTTTTGTGTTTGGTGGTGGGGCCATTGGCCCGGATGGCCATCCGGCGCAGGGCAAGGCCGAAATCCTGAGCGACGCCGACAAGGGCAGGCGCAATGTCCGGGCGCACGATGTTCATCGCGATCAGCAACGCATCTTCGCGCTCGCCTTCGCTTGCGTATCCAATGAAATTGGCGAAACAGGATTCGTCCGCGCCCAGGCACTTGCATGAAACATGATGCCGCATCAGGGGCCTGCGACCGTGCCGCGCGCAAAGATCACAGAGTGTTTCGAAGGATTTTAGCGCCTTGCGCCCCGTTTGAGGTCCAAGAGCCGTTGCAAAGTCCTGCCAGACTTGCATCTGTGCATCCGGTCCGTCGCACCACAGGCGCAGGTACAGGACTGCACCTGCTTCCACCGGTCCCAGTTCGGCGACGTACCCGACGGGTGCCCCGCCGCGATGAGGCGGGGCCATGTTGTTTCTTGGCGCATTCATTTGGTCAGTATCAGCTTGCCAGCCCGCGTGATGCGAAGCGTGTAAAGCTGATCCTACTGTTTGTTCCGGGCGAGGTCGCCGCACTGCGTCGAACAGGCCGGGCAGTCCGAGGTCAAACGCGACTGCCAAGGCGGCGTGCCAGTCCTTTTTGATCTTGTCGTTGCGTTCATTTGCAAAATTCATCAGCCCACTCCCTTCGGAGTTCTGGGTTTAGTGCAACTGGGCCCGCTGGCCTGCGGGTTGGGCGGGGTGTGGGTTTTGGGTGTGTGGGGCGCGGAAAATGCCAAGCAGCGGTAGGATGCAACCGGTATGCGTGCCAGGCGCGACGACCTGCGTTTCAAGTCGAGCCCGAACCCCGCCGATGCGGGTGCAATGTCCTCATCATTAAGGTAAATGTGCACCTTTCTGTTGCCACACGCGACATTCGCGTTTTAGGGTGCTGATGCAGGCTCCGGCCGACCCTCGGCCCGACGGCGGAATTGTTTTGCCACATTTCTGCGTTCGCCCGGTTGTGCTTCTGTTAATCAACGCCTATGTGGGAGCTTCCGCTGGGAGCGACGATTCGCGCCCGGCTTTTTGCGTCTTTGATATGGCAGGAGCAGGCACACCACATCATATCCCCATTCTTTCGCAAAAAGCCGCCCTCGCATCCTCCCAGAGCGGCTTTTTAGGAAAGATTGAGATCGGGCGCGCGCCATGGGCAGGTGCGCAAGGATAGATCTTCTTTTCGATCTTTGAGAGGTCGCACCGGACCGCCCCCCCGGACCGTGACCGCCACAAAGATGGAGTGCGAAAACCGCATGGCAAATACGTTCCTTGGCCAAAAACGACTGCGTAAATATTACGGCAAGATCCGCGAAGTGCTGGATATGCCAAACCTCATCGAGGTCCAGAAATCTTCCTATGACCTGTTTCTGAATTCCGGCGATGCAGACACCCCCACCGATGGCGATGGCATCCAGGGTGTGTTCCAGTCGGTGTTCCCGATCAAGGATTTCAACGAGACTTCGGTTCTTGAGTACGTCAAGTACGAGCTGGAAAAGCCAAAATACGATGTTGAGGAATGTCAGCAACGCGACATGACCTACAGCGCACCACTGAAGGTGACGCTGCGCCTGATCGTGTTTGATGTGGACGAAGATACCGGTGCCAAGTCCGTCAAGGACATCAAGGAACAGGACGTGTTCATGGGCGACATGCCTTTGATGACGCCCAACGGCACCTTCATCGTGAACGGCACAGAGCGTGTGATCGTGTCCCAGATGCACCGCTCGCCCGGCGTGTTCTTTGACCACGACAAAGGCAAGACACACTCGTCCGGCAAGCTGCTCTTTGCTTGCCGCATCATTCCTTACCGCGGCTCATG
>JBCBDZ010000074.1:0-14231 GCA_038529225.1 Pseudomonadota bacterium
CGTGTTCACCATTGCTTCACCATTGCCGCCACGCCCTTCCTGCCCGATGGTGCGCTCGATTTCGACAGCCTCGATCGCCTGACCGACGCCTATATCGAAAAGGGGGCCGATGGCCTGACCATTCTGGGCATGATGGGCGAGGCGGGAAAACTGTCTGCCGCCGAATCCATCGCTGTCATCAAACGGGTCATGGCGCTCAGCACGGTGCCTGTCGTTGTCGGTGTCTCCGCGCCGGGGCTTGCCGCCATGACGATGCTCAGCACCGAGGCGATGCAAATGGGGGCATCCGCAGTCATGGTCGCCCCGCCAATGGGGCTCAGGACGGATGCGCAAATCACCGGCTACTTTCAGAACGTGGCAGACTCCTTGGGCGAAATCCCCTTTGTGCTGCAGGACTTTCCGCTTGCAACGGGTGTTCAGATTTCGACCTCAGTCATCCTCGAAATTGTCGAAACCTGCCCGACCTGCGTGATGCTCAAGCACGAAGACTGGCCCGGTCTGGAAAAGATCACCGCACTGCGCACGGCCTCGGACAATGGCGCGCGACGCATCTCGATCCTTTGTGGCAACGGCGGCATGTATCTGCTCGAAGAGATGATGCGTGGCGCTGACGGAGCCATGACGGGGTTTGGATATCCCGAAATGATGCGCCAGGTCATCGATGCGTTTCATACCGGTGATCTTGAGCGGGCCAGAGATGTCTTTGATGCCTACATGCCCATGGTGCGTTACGAGGCGCAGCCGGGCATGGGACTGGCCATTCGAAAGTACTCGCTTGCCCGACAGGGGATCATTGCGCACCCGACGCTGCGCAAGCCGGGGGCTGCACTGAGCCAGACAGCGATTGGCGAAATCGACGCACTTGGCCTGCGGCAAGGCAAACGGCTGAGGGACCTTGGGCTGTAAAGCAATCAGAGGCGATGTTTGCGGCCCAAACGCGCGCCTCCAAGATCGAAGGATGCAAGGGGGTATGGGCGCAATTCTATTCGCGCAAACGGTTGGCTGCGTGCTAGCATCATGGCGCCGGTGATAGGGAAAAAGGGAACAGGACGTGATTTGGGACTTTCTTTCTGATCCGGAGAACCAGAAAACGCTCGGCTGGCTTGGCGGTGGCGCGATGATCGCGATTGGCGGGCTATGGCAGGCTTTTCTGGTGCTGCGCAAGAAAAAGGACCCTCCCAAACCTGCGCCGACCAAATCCTCGACCGGCACGATCAGTGCCGTTGACGGAGACATTTCGCTGAACAATGTCACGATCCATCAGGGCGGACATCGCTGGACACCGACGATCATTGCAGGCCTTGGATTTGCAGCGATTGCCCTTGTTTCCATATTTGGCGCGCAGGGGGACTGCATCATTCAGGGGGTCAATGCCGGTGGCGATATCAATTCCGATACCATCACGATCTCGGGGGAGGGGTCTGATGTGGACTGTTAGAGGATTGTGCCTGCTGGCCCTTTTGCCCCTGCCAGCCATGGCCCAGGACAGGATCACGTGTGCTGTGAACGCGGGGCGCAACATATCGGTCCAGCAAATCGTTCTGAATTGCGGTCTGAGTGCGGCGGAGTCTGCGGTGTTCGAGGCCTATCTCAAACAGATCGAAGCCGGGCAGGACCAGATGCTGGTCAATCAACAGGCGATGCAGGACACGCAGCGCCTGATTTTGCAACAGCTCGAACAGACAAGCCAGTTCCAGGCGATGCAGGCGGCCGGTGTGACACAGGACGCGTTGATCGCGCTGGCACAGAGGGTGTCCGAGGACGTGGCCGACCCCGGGCAAGCCTTTGCAGAACTGAAACGGGCCGTCGACATTGCAATCCGGGTGCAAACGTCAGCCGTTGACAATCCCAGCACGGACGATTTCGTGGCCGAGGTCGAACGTCGCGCGGCGGAACTGGCCAAGTCCGACCCCATTGCCGCCAACGCGGCGGCCATGGAAGGGCTGGACGCGTTGCGCCGGAAACGGGCCGAGGATCAAGAGCGCGAGATCGAACTGACGGGCATTGTCTATCAACACAATATGGCCACGGGTGATGCAGACTCTGCCGCTGCCAGACTTGTCGAGATTTTGGATCTGACCGAAGGACGTCCGGCCACAACACTCGACATCTTGCCGATGAGCACCAATGCAGTTGAGCGCGCCCTCAACGAAGGCAGTCTTCTGCATCTCCGTCTGGCGATTGCGCTGGGCGACATTGCGATTGAACGTGCTGCCACGGATCAGGACAAGACGGACGCCTGGCACGAGCAGGGGATTCACTTTCAGCTTTTGGCCAATCGCCTGACCGGGCCCGAGGCGACCGAAATGTTTGCCCGCTCTATCGCCGCTTATGAGACGTCGCTGCAATATGTGTCCAAGGAAGACACGCCCTTCTTGTGGGCGACGACGAAGGCGAATATCGCCATCAATCTTGTGTCCCAGACCCGCCGGATCGCGGACGAAGATGACGTGCGCAACATGCTGTTAGCGGCCCTCGATAACTATCAGGCGGCCTTGCCCATGATCGATCAGGACACATACCCCGCCGAATGGCTGAACACGCAGACCAGCCTCGGGGTGACACTGCTTGAACTGGGGCACAGGCGCGGAGAGACAAATTCACTGCCCGAGATCGACCAGGCGATCCAAGCCTTTTCTGTCGCGTTGTCTTTTGCTGAAACGCTGGACGATCCGGTTGAAGTGGCCAACCAGCAAATCCATTTGGCCTCCGCCTTGAAAAACCGGGCCGAAGCCGAAAGCGTCGATGCCCTGCGCGCCGTCTTTTCCGAGGTCGAACGTCTCTACCTGGCCGCTGGTGAGACCTATGCGGCAAACGGTATTCAGGATGACTGGGCGCGCATTCAGCACAATCTTGCCCTGCTTTACGGGGACATGGCCGTCTACACATACAACGCTGACGGATATCGCCTGCTTGAGTTTTCCATGAACGCCTATGACAACGCGCTTGGATTTTTCACGCGCGATACGGCCCCATATCAATTCGGTACAACGCAATTGAACAAGGCGATGACCCTGCGGTTTTTCGCCTTCCCGGACTTTCGTGAAAACAGGCGTCACTATTTCCAGCAGGCGCTGATCG
Organism: Pseudomonadota bacterium; assembly: GCA_038529225.1. Lineage (GTDB taxonomy): Bacteria > Pseudomonadota > Alphaproteobacteria > Rhodobacterales > Rhodobacteraceae > Tateyamaria. Next base: position 3,082 of record JBCBDZ010000074.1, read on the forward strand.
AGACGGACAAGGCGCTGACCGTGTTTGACGCCACGCACACGCCGGTCGATTTCCAATCGGCGGACAATCTGCGTCAAACCCTGCTGGCAGAACTCGACAAGCTCGATTGACCCTGCCGACACTTGTTGGTGCGGTTTGGCGTGTTCAAAAGGCGCGTGCATTTGCAGGACCGCTCAGGATCATCAACGTCGCTTCGGGGTCTGTCTGGCCGGACGACGCTTTTGGCCCATCCGACCCGCGCGATGCCTTTTCAGCACGCGGAGGCGAGCGGCCGTGGCCGACCAAAATCCTCTTTGCCCATATATGGTGCAACGCGCACGCGCCTTGCGGATTTGGGCTGGCCTCACCCTGCGCCATTCGCAAAGGACACCACGCAGGACAGGACGCCAAAACGTCTTCGCCGTACTGATTACGGCGACACAAAGGGCTCGACACTTGCCAGCCACTCTTCGGGCGCGTCCTGTGGAATCCAATGGGAGGCGTTTTTGACACGCACCAGCGTGGAGTCAGGTATTTCGCGGGCAAGGCGTTCGCCGTCCGCGACAGGTTGCCATGGATCGTCTTCGCCCCACACCAAAAGCGTCCTGGCCGCGATCTGCTGATGCCTGCCGATCAGCATCGTGGTGTGGTTTGTGTTCAGGCTTGATGCATTGCGGATAAGGCTGATCTTACCCTCATCCGTAATGTAGGGGGCAACGATCCCCTCGATGAATTCCGGGGTGAGTTGCGCCTTGCGTGATAGCCCGTCTTCAAAGCCTCCGACCAGAAAAGCGCGGATTTCTTCGTTGGACTTTCGAGCCCATCCGGGATGGCCCACCTCGATCATGTCGTCGATGGGCCAGCTGTCATAAGCGACGATATTGGACAGAACCAGGCTGCTGACCCGGTTGCCGTTTTCCACACCCATGATCAGCGCAACCCCGCCGCCCGTATCATGCCCCACCAGCGTCGCGGTCGGCAAGGACAGGGCGTCCATGAAGGCAAGGATCATGTCGCGCTGCGCCAGCAGTGACCGATCCAGTCCGTCCCGTTTGTCCGAAGAACCGTGACCGATGAAATCGGGCGCAATCACGCGGTGTGTTTTGGCCAACCGGTCGATCACGAGATGGTAAAGGTACGACCATGTCGGAATCCCGTGCATCAACAGCAAGGGAGGGCCGGTACCTACATCCGTATAGGCGATTTTGACCGGGAACGGAGCAATGCCGTCCAACGCGATGTGTTTCTGGCGATCGATAAAGTCGTGGTGGTTCACGGCAGTTTTCCTACATCCGAAGGCAACGGGCCAACCGGTTTCACATCTTTATGCCTGTCCCAACCGTTCGGACCTGCGCTGCAGCTTGCGGGCGAGGTTGACCCCGACACCGGGGCGTGACCATGGACATTCCGCAATGCAGATGGCGCAACCGTGGGTTTCATTGAAATAGGTGATGCATTTGTCAAAGTCGACGTACCACTTGTCTACGCCGCGCACGGTCTGTTTGTTTGGCGATATGGCGAGGGGTGGGCAGGCGTCTTCGCAGACTCGACAACTGGCACAGAAGTCGTCGACCCCGAATGTGCGTTGCGGCGTGATCGCAAAAGGCGCATCGCTCAACACGGCCGCCAGACGGAAGGAGGCCCCGAACTCCTTGTTGATGAGTGAGCCGTGTTTGCCCAATTCGCCAAATCCGCAGGCCAAGGCGGGCGGTATCATCGTGACTGCGCCCGTCAGTGGACCAGTCAAGGCTTCGGCGTCCCAGCCTTTGTCACGCAGCCACGCGGCAATTTTTCGCGAGGCAACGGCCGCGCGTTTGTACTGCTCCATCACCTCGAGGCCTGCGGCGGTATCCGGGGCTTGTCTGATCTCGTCGTAATCGTGCTGCACCCCGATCATGATGATTTTCGAGAACGACACCTCTTGGTCTGCAAAGACCCAATCGGTGTTCATGTCGGCCACTCCGATCATCTCGCACAGACCAATGTCGACAAAATGATCCAGCATCGCCGTCCAGTCCGCCGGATCGTGTTCATCACGCGTCCGTGCCACGGGTGGAAAGTCGAAAGACGTCGCCGCAGTGCGCGCCGCACGGGCGGTGGCAAAAGCGGGCTCCCTGGCTGACTGTTCATAGAAGTAACGTTGCGCACTGCCATGAGCGATGTCGTCCGGGTTGGGGGCCCAGTACACGACCTCCGGACGCCGAAACCTTGCCTCGCCCAGGCCGTTGATGGTGTTGCCACTGATCTCGGGCATGCGCTCCAAAAGTGCCGGTTTTGCGACAAAACCCGGTTTCTGATGATCCGTGGTCATCGACGTCTCCCCCCGCTTTGGGTTTGCATCCTGAAAGCCATCTGCGACCTGCACTGTGCCTTGGTGAAAAGGTGGTGCTGCCGCTGAAAAAATCCATGCATTGAGAACTTCATACTACGTGTTAGAGTTGAATCACCTGCATTATTGGGGAACGAAATGGATTTGATCAGTTCGATAGGGACCGCATTCGCCCTTGGGGCAGGTGCTGCTGCAAAAGGGATCGGGTCGGAGGTTTTGACGTCGGCCTATGCCATGCTCAAAAACGCGGTGGTTGGGTCAAAACCGGAAATCAAGGACAGTATCGAACTGTTGGAAAGCGATCCGGCCAGTGCGGCGCGGCGTGCCCTGCTCGAAGAAGAGCTTGCCAAGGCAGGGATTGAGGACGAAGCGGTCGTGCAAGCTGCGCAAAAGGTGCTTGATGTTGTCACGGCTCTTGATCAGGAGGCCGCAGAGGTGGTCGGCGTGTCGATCAACGATGTGCGCGGTGCGTCGCTGAACATCGCGGGTGTGATCGCGGAAGGAGGCGGTGTTCAGGTCTCCGGCTCTGACTTTACCGGGGACATCTCGATCGAGAACGTGCGGGCCGGACGCATCGCAGACGACGCCACAACCACCCCAAAAGACAAGCGGTAGCGCCACAACAGCTCACCGCTGCTACCGCACAACTGAGCCATGTCGTTGCCGGCGGAAACATCCACGTCACCCTTGGCGATTCTGCGTCCAACCGGGCCGATTTCAGTGGCCGCATCCGCAATTTCCTTGACCAGTATCTGGGGGATGATTCTGACCCGGTTCCATTTGGTGGGCGTGAAAAGGAGTTTGCAGCACTTGATGGCTGGATCGACGCCGACGACGGCACGTGCGCGCAGCGGTTGCTGCTGACGGCCCCCGCTGGACGCGGAAAGTCGGCGCTTGTGTCGCGCTGGATCGAGACGTTGGACACTGCCATCACCTGCGTGTTTTTCCCGATCAGCATCCGATTTCGCACCAATCTGGCGGCGGTGATTTTCCCAACTCTGGCCAGCCGTCTGGCAGTGTTGTTCGGCGATGACCCGAGGCGGCTCAATACCTTGTCGGCCGAAGAATGTGCTGCGGAAATCACCGGCTACCTGCGGCGCGCCCTGCCGGATGGCAAACGCCTGCTGCTGGTTCTGGACGGCGCGGACGAGGCATCCGGCTGGCGTCTGGGGCCGGACCTGCTGCCGTCACGCATTCCGCCATCGACTCGCATTCTGGTCTCTGCACGGTCACTGGCGGGGGACCCGGACGGTGCCAAATGGCGCCAGCAACTGGGCTGGGATCGACCGGACCAGACAGAAAGCCTGAGCCTTGGGCCTCTGTCCCAAAGCGAAGTGGCCAGTGCGATTGCGCGAAAGTCCGATACTGCCGAGGTGCCCGCAAAGCTGGTGATCGACCTGCACCGCGTGAGCGAAGGTGATCCGCTGCTTGTTCAGCTATACGTGATGCGGTTGTGGGCCTCTGTCGATGATGCCGCATATCTGGACCAGGAAGAGCTGCATTCGATTGCGCCGGGCATTGACGCCTTTTTCGAGCGCTGGTGGCAGGATCAGGAGGCGCTTTGGGAAGGGGACCGCTCGGTACATCGTGAAACGATGCATCATCTGTTGCAGGTATTGGCCTGTGCGCTCGGGCCTTTGTACCAGAAGGACCTGCTGGCGCTGATGTCAGGGGACACGCCTCTGACTCCGCGCGCCCTTGAGGAGGGGATAAAACCCCTGCGCCGCCTGATTGTCGGCGATGGTGCGCATCAGGGATATGTGTTCAGCCATCCTCGGTTGGCCGATTTCTTCCGTGAAAAGGCGCGAAAATACGGTGAACTGGATGAAGCAAATGCCATGTTCATCCGTTGGGGCGAGAGCACGCTGGATGCGGTCAAACGCGCGGACATCGCGCCTGCGGATGTGCCCCACTATCTCATCCAGCATTTCCGGCTTCATTTGGAGCGGGTCGACGGCTGCTTTGCCCATGCCGAAACGCTCTTGTCGCTGGATTGGCTGGCCATCTGGCAGCAGATCGAACGGGGCAGCTATGTCGGATTTCTTGCAGATGTGGATGCCGTTTACGCTGCTGTCCGGCGCGAAAACGAGGACCGGGTCAACAGCGGTCGGGGGGGCGCGCGCATTGCACTGGAGTTGCGTTGCGCCCTCATGCGCTCGAGCATTCTGAGCACCGCAGGTGCCGTGCCAAAGGCGTTTGTCTTTGAACTGTTTCGGCGTGGCATCTGGAATGTGGCCACGGTCAGCGCGTCCCTTTCGAGGATGCCGGACGTTTCTGAGCGCATTGCGCTCGACATCGAGGTTTTGCGCCAGCTTCCCGATCTCGAAGCCGAAGGGTTTGCCGCCAATATCTTCAACACACTGGCGCTGGTGCCCGATGCGCAAGAGCGGGCGGGCCATCTGGCGCGGCTTGGACCCTACCTGCCGGCGTTCCTGTTGCGCGAGGCATGCGATGTGGCCGACGGTCTTGACCCGGTCGAGGGAACAACGGCCCTCGCCGGTTTGCTGCAGAACACCGGCGCCGATGGTCTGGGCACCCTAACAGCACGCCTTGGGGCGATCATGGATCCCGCACTGCGTCTGAGCGCGGCACTGAACGCGCTTGAACGGGGGGCAGCGCCATGGCGCACAGCGCTTGAACGCGTCCTAACGGATACGCTGACAGAATGGCAGGCGGATGCAGGCCTTGATGAGATGGCAGAGGATCCGGACCTGATGGTGCGGCTGGCGGGCGATCTGAGTGGTCAGAACCTTGGCCGACTTCTCGCAATCGCCAACCGTGCGCTGCAAGACGGCCACAGCGCGCTCCACCCGCTGGCCCAGCGCCTGCTCGAACGGGACGACTGGTTTGATCTGCCGGGTGCACAGGCCTTTGTGGCGGCAGGGTTCCCAATTTGGTCGAACGACGCCAACCTTGCGGCAGCGGTCTTGCTTGGCGCGCGCCCGGATCAGTGGCAATCGCTCCTGAACCAGCTTGCCGGCCCGTTTTGCCGCTGGAGTGCAGAAAGCCGGTTGGCTTTCGCTCAAGCAGCAGGGCAGGTATTGCAAGCGTGCGACTGCAACGCCTTTCTGGTTCAAAACGCTCCCGCTCTGGACTGCAGCCACGAAGTCGCGTTTCTGCACACCATGTGCGCTTATGTCAGCCCCAAGCGCCAGCACGACGCGCGGCGCGCCGCACTTTACCTGTCGATGCGGTCCTTGCTGGACCATGCAAACGAGCCCGCGCACTGTGACGGCGACATCGCAACTGCGCTTGCCGGTCTGCACGACCTCTTCAGTGTTCAGGAATTTGCGGAACTCTGCACTAGATTTGTCAAGGTCACGCGGACGTCTGACTGTTTTGACCCGAACCGGATCAGAGCCTTGGGAACCGCGCTGGGTCGACAGAACCGGGACCTTGCCTGCCTATTTCTGAACTGGCTGTTGCAAAAGACAAGTACGGCGTCCTCGTTTGTCGACGAAGGCCTTGCCGCACATTTCAATCTCGACCCGCGCGCGATTGCGTGGCCGCCCAGCACGTGGCCAACCAGTCGTTACCACATTGCGATGAGATGGAAAGTAGCGGCTTTTGACACGTTGTTGGACGTCATGGACGCGCCGGAGGCTGCGGAGTTTTGCCGTCAGGCCGTGGCGGACGCCTGCGCCGGCAATCTGGAAAGCACCACGATTTGCGCACACCTTGTCGACCGACTGACGCAGGAACAGCGCCTTGGCATCTGGTCTGCCATGCCGCAAAACCCGGCACTGGGTGATTGGATCACGCTCGAACCGTTCGCCCGCAGCGCGCCGCGCGCCGAGGTTGCGCATCTGCTTGCCGAATTGGGATCACCCGGCCACGCGCGTGCAGCCTTTGGCACGTGCGTGATGCTCGCGTCTTTGGTCAACCCGGCCACACAGAACGGAGTATGTGTAGGTGTCGCGCTGACCGTGATCGATGAGCTGAACAATCTACCGCCCGGAGAGGAAGCGGGCGCGCGCATCGAGGATGGGCTATGGGCCGTTCTGCCTACGCTGCCGACAGAGGCGGTCTTGCCGATCCTTGAGAAGTTGCTGAAACGCGCAGAGGATCAGGCCCATGTGAGGGCGGCAACCAGTGCGCTGGAACTCTTGCTGTCTCTGGCGCCGCGCCTGCCGTCACACAGCCTCAAGACAGCCGTGCGCATCGGCCTGAAACAAAACAACCGGTCCCTCAAACATGCCGCCGCAATGGCGCAGGTGCACGATGCCAAACCTGAAGACCTGTCCGTACTGACGGCAATGGACTTCATCGTCATGGAGGGTGATGACCCCAGGCTGTCCCTGCATGACGGTGACGCCAGCGCCTACGCCATAGACCTTGTGGACCTGATCAAGAAACTGCCGGTCACCGTCTACAAACGGGCTGCTTCAATCCTCGCAAGCGCACGAACGCAACTGTTTCATGAGACGATGGAACGGTGTCCGAGTGCGACTGCCGCGCAGTTGCTGGAGTGCATGGTTGAAGCGTCCGAGCGTCTGGACAGCGGTTTGATCATGGCACTTCATCAGGTCTTTGCCCGCGCCGATCAGGTTCCGCAAACCCCGTACCGCGCCACGACACAAGCGATACAGAAACACGAATTCCCAAGCCACCGGAACCGAAGAAGCGTCGACCCTGACGAGGCGATGATCGTGCGCTTGATACGCACGATGTTGCGCGACGCGACCCCACGGGACATCACGGAACTGCTGGACGATCTGTCTCAGGCCCCGGCCTTGCTGTACTTCCAAAGCGCGCTTGCTGCGCTTGACCTCGATTTGCCTGCGGACACTCGTACGGACATATGCCGCCGGGCGCTGGACACTGCACCGCTCGTGATCGCACGACCCGACTTGATTGTCGCGCTGGGCGACCGGGTTCTTGCCCACCATGCCAGCGAGTCCGAGAGTGTCGCAGCACTGGCCCATACGGTCCTCGCGATGGAGGATGACGACCGGCGCGATGCACTCTTGAGCCGGTTTCTACCGCATGTTTCCGACGTGGACCTTCTGGAACTGGTGCAATCCATCTCGGCCATCCATGACGAAAGCCAAGGGGTGATGGCCCTTATCGCTGCCGCCGAAATCTCCCGCCACGGGGATGAGGCCATCGTTGAAGCAGAGCGTTTGGCGCTGGCCATTGCCGACCCGCACGACCGGGCCAATGCGCTGATCACGTTGCTGACGCACTGCGCGCCCGAGGTGCAGGACAGGATCGCAACTGAGGCCGCGCAATCGCTCCGCCGCATCGCGCAAAGCGATTTGCGCGCGCGTGCGTTGGCTGCGTTGATTGGTCAGTTGCGCGATCCGTCGGACAGGGTGCTGATCGAAATCTGCGCCGGTCTGCGCAGCATTGATGATGAATGGGCGCGCGCAAAGCTTGTGTCCGATCTCGGCCCACACATGTCCTTGCCGCATCTGGCCGTGTGCCTTGATATTCTCATGCAATCGGAATCCAGAGAGGCGCATGCGTCCGGCCTATTGGCGCTTGCGCCCTTCCTGCCCAACCCGTGGATCACCGAGGCTTTTGAGCGCCGACTGCCCTTTTCCGACGACGATCTGCCGGTGCTGGCCCATGCTCTGCCGAGTGCTGAGGCCGTTCTTGGTGAAATCAGCCGCGTGGGCGTGCATGATTTCAGGGAACGGGCGCATGTGTTGCGTCGGGTTGCGGCGTCTTTTGAGGGTGCGGACAGCCTGCGCCTTTACGCCGAAGCCATCAAGTCCGTTCAGCAGATCACGGAGCCGTGGACCGCATCCGCCATTCTGGCCGATCTGGTTTTTGAAATTCCGGCGTCCCTGTTTGACAAGGTGCTCGAGACCCTTTCGCAGAAACATCACCCTGCCAGCACGCGGCCCGTGCTGTTCGAAATGGCGCCGCGCTTGCCACCGGAGTTGCTGGCGCAGATGCAGGAGGCTGTTCAAGACGTTGATGATGCGCACTTTTCCAAGGTTATCCTCGCCCGTCTTGCGCATTTGGCACCCGATACCCATCTGCACGACGCCGTGGATTGGGCGCAGGTGGTGGACGATGGCGAAGCGCGCGCAATCGTCTTGGCCCGGCTTGCGCGACGCTTTGATCAAAAGGGGTTGCACGACAAGGCGGACACGGCAGCCCGCAAGGCCTTTGGCGCACTCAGGACCGTGGCCGAGACGGGCGCATGTCTGCGTGCCATCCTCTGGATGGCGGATGCGCTGCCCGGTTCATACACTGCCGACTTGCTGGATCACCTCTCGCAGTTGCAATCCAGCGATGCACAAGGCGCTGCCTTGGCTGTCATGATCGCGCAGATGTCCGCACAGGATCAGGCAACCGCCCTGAAACAGGTCGCCGCGATCCCAAGCGACAAGGCGCGCGCGCGGTGCCTTTCGAAAATTGCGCCCCGTCTCGCCGATGACACCCAAGCCCTTGCCACCGACATCGCCCTGCACATCGGCCTGTGCGCTTATCGTGCCGAAGCGATTGGTGCCCTGTCAGCCCGTTTTGGCCCATCCGCGGTGGACACCGCTGCCGCCTTGCCCGCCCAGATGTACTGGCAGGCGCAACAGGTGGGGCCAAGCCCGAACGTTTTCTGGGACCGCCCCCGCGCTGTCATATTGGGTGACATCGACACCGGCCTTGCAACCATTCGAAACCCGGCGCATCGCGCGCTGATCCTTGCCACCTTGATTCCGCCCGCTGCGATCGATGAAGATGACCCGGCGTGGACCCTGCTGGCCGATGCCGTCCAGACTGTGCCAAGCGACAGGCACACGCCCAAGCTGGTTCTGGCCTTGCTCGCACATCTTTGGAACAGCCCCGCACGGGTGCAGACGACCCTGCTGTTGTTGATCGCCAAACATCTCGACAGCACATCCGGAGAGGACGCCATCCGAGCCCTCGTGCCACATCTGCCTTTGCCTGCGCGCTTGCAGGCTTTTGCCGAAATCTCGAAAATCGACAGCACAGAGCGTCGGCAACGCCTTCTGATCCAGCTTGCGCCACACTTTGCGACCCTTTGGACCTATCCCCCGACCCATCACTATTGCGGTTGCTCGGGTGAAGTGCTGACCACGCAATACGGTCATCTGCCCAATGACTACGCAGACATTCTTGATCCCGCAAATGCGCAAAGTCTGCACACGATCCACCGGGACCCGGCGGAACGGGCCCAGATGCTGAGGTTCATCGCCACCGGCGTTCCGGAGGTGGTGCGTGATCGCGTTTACGATCTGGCGATCCGGGCGGCGATGCAGGTGCGCCCGGAGGTGGCAAAGGCGGACGCACTTGCGGATGTGGTGGCAGAGGCCCCGCCGTCCTTTGCGGGTGCCGTATTGGACGCCGCAGCGCAGTTCGAAAACGCCGATCTGACAGCACCGCTCCTGATGGAACTTGCGCCGCATCTGACGGCAGACCAACTGGGAACGATGCTTGATCTGGTGGATCGGATGGCTGTTGGTACGGGGCGGGCGCGGGTTCTGCAACGTCTCGGACATCTGCTGGCGGGCACCGATCAGGGCGCGGCTCTGGCGGTGGCTGCCAGCATTGCCAATCCGACCGCGCGCGCCCTCGTGACCCTACGCATTGCGCAGTATCTTTCGGACCGTGACGCAGACCGCCTTTTTGATCAGGCCCTGCACGACTTTGCCTCGGACGAAGACACAAGACAGCAAGCCGGCAACGTCGCCCGTCTGGCCCGCCTTTTGCCCGTCAGGCGCAGACCGGAATTGGTCGACATCTTCATCGACATGCCGGAAGACGAACCCAAGGCAGCGGGCCTTGCCGCACTCACCCCGCGGCTTGCGCCAGAAGACCGTGCCTGTGTGCTTGATGCACTGTCAGGTATTGCAGATGCGTATGCTCGGGCCACTGCTCTGTGCGATGTTGGCCCGCAGTTGCCGCACACTTGTCTGCCGCGCATGCTTGAGGTGATCGAAGGGTTTGCCAGCGGGGCCATGCAGGCGCAGGTTCTGGGCGCGCTTGTGCCGTCTCTGAATGCGGCGGGGCAGCGCAAATGCCTACCCCTTGTGAGAGGCATCGCACAGAACTACACCCGCGCCGAACTGGCAATCAAAATCCTGCCATCGCTGCACAATCCGCTGCGTGAAACGGCGCTGTCCATCGCACTTGAAGCCAGCGCAACCGTTGCAGATCCCCACTATCGTGCCCAACTGCTGGTCACGCTGGCACCTACGCTCACCAGCGCTGCAGAGATGGAACGCCTGATTGAACTGGTACCGGGCATTCCGGACGAATTCGCGCAAGCAGAAGTGCTGCGCGCAGTTTTGAATGCAAATGCACTCGAACCGATCCCGAGCCTGGCAGGCTTGATCCTGTCTTTGCCGGACCGGGTGAACAGGGGATCGCTGCAAGCCATGCTCGGCGACATCCTGAACGACAAAACAGGCGCCGTGCACAAGGCGGATGCGCTGACCTGTATGATGGAGGTGCCGGACCGCTATGCGCGCGCAACAGCGTTTCGCGACTATGCCGAGCGGGCCAAGTCCCTCACGCAGGACTTTGTTGCCGCCAGCCTTGATGCTGCCCGTGCACTGCCCGGGGAGACGCATTTGGCAAACATGCTGGCAGTGCTGCAAACTCACCACCCCGAGGCTCTCAGGGCACAGCAGGGGCAGGGGGCCGGACGTTCCGGTCCGGATCTGTCACCTGCCTCGGGCAGTACGCGGCCCGCCTCTGACATGGCCTTTGCCGAAGCGGGCGACGTCAGCATGTTCGTGCCCGCGCAAACTGACCCGGACCCCTATATCCCCGATGACCGTACGCGCCGCCTCGCACAGGCCTATGACCGGTTGTGCCTGCAGCAATCCACCATTGAACTGGTGATTGACACACGGCAATCCGCTCCGGA
>JBCBDZ010000075.1:0-14118 GCA_038529225.1 Pseudomonadota bacterium
GGCTTTTCAATCCCGAAAAGCCCTTTAGCACGGCCAAGCGGCATCAGTTTGCGAAAAGCTGGGGTGACGCAGCTGATCACCGGCCTCGATCCCCAGCGTGCGGGCCAGCCCACCATTGATTTCGAGCACATGCGTCAGGCCATCCCCGCCAAAGATCGGTGTTTCATCCAGCGGAATCGCCCGGTGATGAACATTCCGGATCGTGCCGGTCGCGTCCGCGAACAACATGTCGAGTTCAATCAGCGTGTTGCGCATCCAGAAGGACAGCGTGCCGGGACGCTCATAGACAAACAACATGCCAGCCGAGGTCGGCATGGACGGGCGGTTCATCAGACCCCGCGCCCGTTCCTCGGGATCGTCCGCGATTTCGACGGTGAATCGGGCCTGCCCGAAATCACCACGGATCCAGACTGTTTCATCACTACAGGCTGCCCGCACGACGGGGGCCGCAAAAAGAATGATGAGCAGGGCGATGATCGACTGGCACGCCCACACACGGGCGCAGGCCGCAGTCTCAGTCATCCGCGTCTCGGACAAGCGCGGATTCCCATGCCTGCACTTCGGCGGCCATACGACCCCGTTTGCCGTCAATCACGCGCAAGGCAAGGGCCTCACCGGGTGCAAGGTCAGACAAACCCGAACGGCGCAGCACCTCGACATGCAAAAACACGTCCTCGGGTGCGCCAAACACATTGGCGAACCCGAATCCCTTGCCCTTGTCGAACCATTTGACGCGCCCGGGTTCCAGCGGAGCACTGGCAACCATATCCTGATCCAACTCGGCGATGTCTGCCAGCGGCTCACTTTCCGACTGCACGGGGGGCTGGATGGTCAGGACCTCAACCGCCTGAACGCCCCGCTCGGTCTTTTGAATCCGCACGGTCACGTCCGAGCCGTCCGCAACGGACGACTGACCGAAATTGCGCAGCACATTGACATGCAAAAGGATGTCCGGACCCTCATCGCCTGACACAATGAAGCCAAAACCTTTTACCGGGTCGAACCATTTGACCGTGCCGGACACGGACTCTGGGTGTTCCAAAAACTCAGACACGCTTCATCTCTCTGCGCATTTTGCGTCGTTACACAAGACTTGCTCTATTTCGCCTACCACTTTCAAGAAGTTAAAGTCATTTATTTTCAATTCTTTGCAATTCACGTCGCGTGAAATTCACGGGCAAAGCCGGGAATTTCGCCATGGCGCACCCGATTTTTCGCGACTCCAGCGAAACCGATCATGCAGCCGATATGCGCCATCGGCCCAGAATTCAATCTCGATGGGCGTGATCCGATACCCGCCCCAAAACGGCGGGCGCGACGGGTTCGTGCCGTGTTGCGCGGTCACCCGTGCCACCTCGGCCATCAGCGCCGCGCGCCCGCTAAGAGGACGGCTTTGCGCAGACGCCCACGCTCCCAGCCGCGATTTGAGCGACCGGGACGCATAATAGGCGTCAGCCTGTGGGCCATCTTCCCGGCTCACATGGCCCCGCACCCGCACCTGGCGCTGCAACGACTTCCAGTGCATCACGAAAGCGGCCTTTTCGGCGTGATCCAGTTCGCGCGCCTTTGCGCTTTCGTAGTTTGTGTAGAAAACAAAGGCGTCGTCCTCGATCTCCTTGAGCAGAACCACGCGCGCATTGGGCATTCCGTCGGCATCCACCGTACTGAGGGCGATTGCGTTGGGGTCGTTGATCTCGCGCGCTTCGGCCTCGGCCAACCATCGGCGTATGATGTCGAACGGGTCATCTCCCGCAAAAATGTCGCTCCGGTCTGCCATCTCTTCTCTCCTTGGTCCCCTCGCCCCTCAGCTAGCCTTGCGTGGGGGGTTGATCAACCACATCGCGCTCCCTTGATGCGCCTCTGGCAATGGCATAAAGCTGATCGCCAGAACTATGGGACAGGTGGGCAGAGATATGGCAACAGACCTGATGGCAGGAAAACGAGGCCTTATCATGGGCCTGGCCAACGACAAGTCGATCGCGTGGGGCATTGCGCGCGCGCTGCACGGGGCTGGTGCGGAACTGGCCTTTTCCTATCAGGGCGATGCGCTCAAGAAACGTGTTGACCCTCTGGCCGCGCAACTGGACAGCGATATCGTTCTGCCCTGTGACGTTAGCGACGAGGCGTCGATGGACGCGCTCTTTGCCGATCTCAAAGAACGGTGGGGCGGCCTTGATTTTCTGGTCCACGCCATCGGCTTTTCCGACAAGAACGAGCTGCGCGGTCGCTACGTGGACACCAGCCGCGACAATTTCACCATGACGATGGACATCTCGGTCTACTCGTTCACTGCCGTGATGGCGCGCGCCGAAAAGTTGATGAATGCAGGCAGCAGTGCCGTGACCCTCACCTATTACGGAGCCGAACAGGTCATGCCGCATTACAATGTCATGGGCGTGGCCAAGGCCGCGCTTGAGGCGTCGGTCAAATATCTGGCCGAGGACCTGGGCAAGGATGGCATCCGCGTCAACGCGATTTCAGCAGGGCCGATCAAGACGCTGGCGGCCAGCGGCATTGGCGATTTCCGCCACATCATGAAGTGGAACGAATACAATTCACCCATGCGCCGCAATGTGACCATCGAGGACGTGGGCAAATCCGCACTCTACCTTTTGTCGGACCTGTCCAGTGGCACCACAGGTGAGAACCTGCACGTGGACGCGGGCTATCATGTGGTGGGCATGAAAGCCGTGGATGCGCCAGATATTTCAAAGGGTTGAACGGTGACCTTGACCCTTGCGGATCTCATTGCCTTCAACGCCGTCCTGATCGCGGCGATTGCTGCCCCGGGCGCGGCCCTGCTTTACTTCATCAAGACCACCGTGGCGTCGGGGCGCGTCGCCGGCATGCTCACCGGGGTGGGGCTTGGCACCGCCGCCGCGCTGTGGACACTGGCCGCCCTGTTGGGTCTTGAGGCGGTGTTCACCCTGTTTCCGTGGACCTATACCGTGCTCAAGATCGGCGGGGCGCTTTATCTGATCTGGATCGCGATCCAGACATGGCGCCATGCGCGCGACGCATTGGGAGAAGCGCCCATGCCCCATGGGCGGGCCATTGTTTCGGGGATGCTGCTGAACTTCGGCAATCCCAAATCCATGCTCTTTGCCGCCGCCGTGATCGTCGTGGTCTTTCCTCAAGGGCTGGGCGCGGTCGATATCGCGATCATCGTTGCCAATCACCTCGTGCTCGAGCTTGCCTTTTACGCAACCTTCGCCGTCCTGCTCAGTTCGCCCCCTGCCCGACGCGCCTATGTCGGCCTCAAACCCGTTCTTGACCGCATTGCTGCAACCCTGCTCGGGGCACTTGGCGTGCGGCTGATTTTGGAGAGATAATCATGGCCGACCGCCTCCCACATGAAAAAGGGTTCCACGTCAGCTGGGACCAGATGCACCGTGACAGTCGCGCGCTGGCCTGGCGACTGGATGGCAAGGGCCCGGACGCAGGCAGTTGGCGCGCGGTGGTGGCCATCACCCGTGGTGGCATGGCACCAGCCATGATCGTGGCCCGCGAACTCGACATTCGCACTGTCGACACGATCAGCGTCAAATCCTACCACTCGGGCGGCGGCAAGGCGGACCAGCGCCGCGAGGCCGAAGTGCTCAAAGCGCCCAATGCCGAAATGATGGGCGACGGCACCGGCATCCTGATTGTCGATGACCTTGTGGACAGCGGCAAGACGCTGGAACTGGTGCGCAACCAGTACCCCAAGGCCCATTTCGCAACCGTCTATGCAAAACCCTCCGGCGAGCCGCAGGTGGACACGTTCATCACCGGCGTCTCGCAGGACACGTGGATTTTCTTCCCATGGGACATGGCCCTGCAATATGTCGAACCCTATCGCGGGACGGATTGATCCTTGCGCCAAGATCCCTTCATCTTGCCAAATAAGCTTCCGCCGGAGGCTCCGGCGCTGATCACGGGAACCGCCCTATGACCCAGCCGCGCACCAATGCCACCTTCCCGCCCCCGGTGATGGAGGCGCGGCGCTGGCTTGAGGGCGTCGACTTTGCCGCGGACCACCCGCTGATCAACGTGAGCCAGGCCGCGCCGGTGGACCCGCCCCCACCTGCCTTGCGTCAGGCCATGGCGGATGCGGCCCTGACCAAGGACGATGCACATCTTTATGGCCCTGTCCTCGGCATGCCTGCCTTGCGCGCTGCGCTGAGTGTCCAGATCAACACGCTTTACGGCGCTGACACGTCCGCAGACCACATCTGCATCACGTCAGGCTGCAATCAGGCCTTCGCGGCGGCATTGTCAACGCTCTGTACCGAAGGGGATGAAGTCATCCTTCCAACCCCTTGGTATTTCAATCATAAAATGTGGCTGGACATGACCGGGGTACATGCCGTTCCGCTGCCTGCCGGGGCGGGCCTGCTGCCAAGTGTTGACGTCGCCGCCGCTTTGATCACCCCCAGAACCCGCGCCATCGCACTTGTCACCCCCAACAACCCGGCAGGGGTCGAATACCCCGCTGATCTGGTGCTGGCATTCCATGACCTCGCCCGTGCCCACGGCATTGCCCTGATCGTCGATGAGACCTACCGCGACTTTGACAGCCGGTCCGGTCCCCCGCACCCGCTGTTCCAGCAGGACGGGTGGGAGGACACGTTCATCCACCTCTATTCGTTTTCCAAGGCCTACCGTCTGACAGGGCATCGGGTGGGCGCACTGATTGCATCGCCCGCACGTTTGGCCGAAGCGGAAAAGTTCCTTGATACCGTCGCCATCTGTCCCGGTCAGATCAGCCAATACGCGGCCCTTTGGGGTCTCGAAAACCTTACCCAATGGGTCGCGGGCGAACGGGACGAGATCCTTGCCCGACGCGCAGCGATTGCCACAGGCTTTCCGATGCTGGCAGACAAGGGATGGCAACTGCTGGGACTGGGCGCCTATTTCGCCTACATGTCCCACCCGTTCGACATGTCGTCCGCTGATCTCGCCCCCCTTTTGGTGCGCGAAGCGGGCATTCTCTGCCTGCCCGGTACGATGTTCTGGCCCGAAGGCGCGCCCGAAGGCCGGGCGCAACTGCGCATCGCCTTTGCCAATCTGGACGCAGACGGGATCGACACGCTCTACAAAAGGCTGTCAGCCCTGGACATCTGAGCCCCAACCACCCTTGCCCGCGCAGGCGCGCGCGGATAGACATCGCCAAATCGAATTCACCCCGAAAAGAGGGCACGCATGGCCAAGGGCTCGAACTCCATCTCAAAAACCGCCGTCTGGATCCTTTTGGGTCTGCTGATCCTCGGCCTTGGCGGCTTTGGCGCAACCAATCTGTCCGGCACGATCCGCACCGTGGGCAGTGTCGGGGACAAGTATATCGACATCGATGACTACGCGCGCACGCTGCAGCAGGAAATTCAGGCCGTCAGCCGCCAGACCGGCAGCCAGCTGACATTTGCACAGGCTCAGGCGGTTGGTCTGGATCAGGCGGTTCTGGCACAACTGGTGCGCGCCCGTGCCCTCGATCATGAAGCGACCGAAATGGGGTTGAGCGTGGGGGACGAGACGTTGCGCGACGAAATCCTGAACATCCCTGCCTTTCAGGGGCTGGATGGCAGCTTTGATCGCGACGCCTACAGCTTTGCCTTGCGCAACTCGGGCCGCTCCGAGGCCGAGTTCGAGGCGCAGTTGCGCGATGAAGTTGCCCGTTCACTCTTGCAGGCCGCCATCATGTCCGGCGTAAGCATGCCCGAGGTCTATGCGCGCACTTTGGTCGATTTTCTGGGCGAAACCCGCGACTTTACATGGGTGCGGCTGGGGCAGGCTGATCTGGTCGATCCGCTGCCCACGCCGGATGACGCAACATTGCGCGCCTATTACGAGGCCAACCTTGACGACTATGAACTGCCCGAAACCAAGCGCATTACCTATGCGGCCCTGTTGCCGGACATGATCCTCGACTCAATGGAGATTGACGAAGAGACGCTGCGCGCCGAATACGAGGCCGCCGCCGAAGAATTCAACGTGCCCGAGCGCCGCCTCGTGGAACGGCTTGTCTATCTTGATGAGGCCGCAGCCGAGCGCGCAGCCGCACAGCTTGAGGTCGATGGCACGACCTTTGAATCCCTGGTTCAGGAGCGCGGACTGGCTTTGGGTGATGTTGATCTGGGCGATGTGTCTCGCCTCGAGCTTGACGCTGCAGGTGAGGCCGTGTTCGCGGCTGAAGTGGGCGATGTGGTCGGTCCCCTGCCCTCGTCCCTTGGCCCGGCCCTGTTCCGCGTCAACGGCGTGCTGCCCGCACAATCGACATCGTTCGAGGACGCATCCGAAATGTTGCGCATCCGTCTGGCGCGCGATGCCGCCCGCCGTCAGGTGGACGTGCTGGCGTCGGAATTCGACGACATGCTTGCGGGCGGTGCGACCCTCGAAGAACTCGATGCAGAAACCGACATGGCCCTTGGCAGCATCGACTGGTTCCCGGCACAAGGCGAAGGCATTGCCGCCTATGACAGCTTTCATGAGGCCGCGCGGGCATTGAGCGAAGAAGACTTCCCCGAAATACAGTCGCTTGACGATGGCGGTATCTTTGCCATGCGGCTGGAAGAGGTTCTGCCCCCGCGCCCGGCGCCCTTTGAAGATGCGGTTGAAAATGTGCGCGCCAACTGGGAAGCCGCGCAGACCGAAGAGCGCCTCACGGCACAGGCCGAGGCCGTATTGCCTGCGCTCGAGCGTGGAGACAGTTTCGCCGAACAGGGGCTCGATGCGATTTTGGAGATTGATCTGGATCGCTCTGCCTTTGTGCAGGGGACCCCCCCCGCCTTCATGCCAGCCGTGTTCGAAATGGAAGTTGGCGAGGTACGGATCATTCAGGGCTTTGGTTCTGTGCTTGTGGTGCGACTGGACAAGATCACGCCAGTTGAGACCAACGCCGAGGTGACGTCCGAGACGCAGGCCCTGAGCGCCGAAGTCGGTCAGTCGGTGGCTACCGAATTGTTCAACCTGTTTGGCGAAGACGTGGTGTTGCGCGCAGGCCCGCAAATCAACCAACAGGCACTGGATGCGGTGCATGTGAACTTTCCCTGATGGCGCTGGTCCCTGACTTTGACAGCTTTGCCGCAGCCTATGCGGCGGGGCAAAATCAGGTGGTCTACACAAGGCTCGCCGCTGATCTGGACACGCCCGTGTCCTTGATGCTCAAGCTCACGGGGGCGCAAAAAGACGCCTTTGTGCTGGAATCTGTCACGGGTGGCGAAGTGCGCGGGCGCTATTCCATCGTGGGCATGAAGCCTGACCTGATCTGGCGCTGTCAGGGGGAAACCTCTGCCATCAACAGGCAGGCCCGCTACGATGCGGACGCCTTTGAAGACGTGCCCGGCAATCCGCTGGATGTGCTGCGCGATCTGATTGCAGAAAGCCGGATCGATCTGCCCATCGACATGCCCCAATCGGCTGCAGGCCTTTTTGGCTATCTTGGCTATGACATGATCCGGTTGGTTGAGCATTTGCCGGACGTGAACACGGATGTTCTGGGCCTGCCGGACGCGATCATGCTGCGCCCCTCCGTCATTGCCGTTCTGGACGGTGTGAAAGGTGAAGTCACCGTGGTGTCCCCGGCGTGGGTCAGCGAGGGCCAGAGCGCGCGCGCGGCTTATGCGCAGGCTGCCGAGCGGGTGATGGACGCGGTGCGCGATCTGGAACGCGCCATGCCGTCCGAGACCCGGAACCTTGGTGATGCGGGCGATGTGCCCGAACCGGTCAGCAACTTTACCAAGTCCGGTTATATGCAAGCCGTTGAAAAGGCGCGCGAGTATATCAAGGCCGGCGACATCTTTCAGGTGGTGCCGGCACAACGTTGGACACAAGAATTCAAGGAACCGCCATTCGCGCTCTACCGTTCCTTGCGCCGCACCAACCCGTCGCCCTTCATGTTCTATTTCAACTTCGGTGGCTTTCAGGTGATCGGTGCGAGCCCGGAAATTCTTGTGCGCGTATTTGGGAACGAGGTCACCATCCGCCCCATCGCCGGGACCCGCCCCCGGGGTAAGACGCCGGAGGAAGACAACGCGCTTGAGGCGGATCTGCTGGCCGACAAAAAGGAGCTGGCCGAGCACCTCATGCTGCTTGATCTGGGTCGCAACGACGTGGGCCGTGTGGCGCGCATCGGCACGGTGCGTCCGACCGAAGAGTTCATCGTCGAACACTATTCCCACGTGATGCACATCGTCAGCAACGTTGTGGGCGAGTTAAACGAAGGCAAGGACGCGCTGGATGCGTTCTTTGCCGGGATGCCAGCCGGCACGGTTTCTGGCGCCCCCAAGGTACGCGCGATGGAGATCATCGACGAGCTCGAGCCCGAAAAACGCGGCGTGTACGCCGGTGGCGTTGGCTATTTCAGTGCGGGCGGCGACATGGACATGTGCATCGCGCTGCGCACCGCCGTGGTGCAGGACCAAAAGCTCTACATTCAGGCCGGCGGCGGTGTCGTCTACGACAGCGACCCGGAGGCAGAGTTCATGGAAACGGTGCACAAGGCGGGCGCGATCCGACGTGCTGCCAAAGATGCCGCGCGCTTTGGGGGTGGCAACCAGTGACCACGCGGCTGGCGTTTGATTTTTTGGCTAATCGACCCTCCGGGGGGGATTTTTTTAAAACAGAGAAGTGGGCAGCGCCATTGGTCCGGAACTTGGTTGGAGCGCGCCGTGCCGCGTGAGCCCTTTTCTATCGGCGGTCAGGACATCGCGCCGGGCACACGCGCCAGCGTGACCTTGCCCGTCTCTGCCCTGCCCGATCACACGGCTGTGGGTCTGAACGTCGAAGTCATCCACGGCAAACGCGCAGGCCCCGTGATGTTTGTCAGCGCCGCGGTACATGGCGACGAGGTGATCGGCGTCGAGATTGTCCGTCGCTTGCTGCGCACATCCCAGTTGAGCAATCTGCGCGGCACACTTCTGGTTGTGCCGATCGTCAACAGCTTTGGCTTTCTCGCACGGTCGCGTTACCTGCCGGACCGCCGCGACCTCAACCGTTGCTTTCCGGGTTCGGAGTCAGGGTCTTTGGGGTCTCGCCTTGCCTACATATTCCTGCACGAGGTGGTGTTGCGCTGCGACTTTGGCATCGATTTGCACTCGGCCGCCGAACATCGCACCAACCTGCCCCAGATTCGCGTCACGCCGAGGGATGCCACGACGGCGCGGATGGCCCGCGCTTTTGGTGCACCGGTCATTTTGACCTCACCCTTGCGCGATGGATCCTTGCGCGGAGAGGCCGCCGCGCGTGGGACCCCGGTCCTGCTTTGCGAGGCGGGTGAAGGCTTGCGGTTTGACGAGTTTGCCGTGCGCGTCGGTGTTGCTGGCATCCTGCGCGTCATGCGGGACGAGGGCATGCTGGCCGCCAAGGGCATTGCAAAGGCGCGTACCCCCTCGCTGATCTGCCGCGCCTCAACGTGGCTGCGCGCGCCTGTCGGCGGCCTGCTGCGCACCTTCCGGGCCGAAGGCGAGATCGTGGAGGAAGGCGACGTGCTGGCCGCGATTTCGGATCCGGTTGGGGACGTGGAAACCGAGTTGCGCGCGCCCGGCCCCGGCATCCTCATCGGGCGCGCGGTGCTGCCTGTGGTGAACGAGGGCGATGCCGTGTTTCATCTGGCCGAGTTGAGCGCATCGGCCAATGAGGACACCATGGACGCCCTCACCGCTCAGTTGGAAGCCGACCCGCTCTTTGATGAGGACGAGATCATCTGAGCCCTATTCCGGGGCAGGTACCAGCGCCGTCAGCACTGCCGAGATAGGCGCAAGCGCCACCCGTTCGGCCCGGTCCTGCAATCCCCACAGCAAAAGGGCCGAGATCGTGTCGGGGCGCACCCGGCCCACCATGATCACGCCGCCCTCCTGCCCGGCACGGAAGGCCGCCTGATCAAGGAAACGGCGGATGGTCGTGGGGGTTTGATCCGCACTGTCGAAATCGCGAAAGATCAGCCCCGCGGGCACGCCGTCACGCACGGCCAGCTTGTGCGTGGTGTTCAGCCCTTTGGACTGCAGCACAAGACCGTGACCCGTGTCGCGCACGGCCTGGGCGATCTGTTCGGACGCATCGCGGTTGCCTTGCAGGCCGGTCCCGCCGCCCTCCATGACGCCAACGGCCTCAGGAACGGCATCAAGTGCCGCCGACAGGGCCACCTCGGCATCACCTGCCGTGGCCCCTGCGGGCAAATCCATCAACGCCATGACTTCAAATCCCTGCGCGCGGTAATCGGCCATCCGCCTCGTGGCGTCGTCAAGCGAGGCATCGACTGCAAAACTGAGCGGATACGGAAAGCTCTGCAAGGCGGCCAAGCCGACAGAACCGCCGGTGAGATCGACACCGGTGTCCATCAGCACGATGGACATCAGCGGCTTGCCGTCCGGGTTTTCAAACGGGGTGGCGTAGGCCGCGATGGCCCGTGGGTCCAGCGGCGCGTCTTGGGCCGTGGCGTCCGCATCTGCGTCAGGCACATCCGGCGTGCGCTCGACCAGCGACACCGCTGGCGTACCAATCGTGGGCCCTGTGACCGGTGTCGGGTCATCCGCACTGGGCAGGGCCGCGATCTGTTCACCTGCACCGTCGTCCGATGCCGGGGGCGTTGATACGGTTTCACTTGTAGCGGCGGGCGCATCCGCATCCGCCGCCGCCGGAGCCTCTGCCACGTCAGGGGTTGCCGGCGCTGGCTCTTCTGACGTGGGCGCTTCGGGGACTGCGGTGTCTTCTTCGGCGAATGCTGTCGGAGCCTCGGGCACGGATGGTGGTGCGGGCTGGGCCGGTTCGGTCGAAATCGACAGTTCCGTTTCCACTTGCGGCGCCTCAGGGGCTGCAGCCGGTGCGTTCGGGGCCACAGGTGTGTCATCCACCACAGCCAGCGCCCCTGCCTCTGCAGTCTCTGCCGGGTCTGCGAGATCTTCGGCTTGTCCGGTTTCGGGGACCAGGGGCGTATCGTCGCCTGCCTCTGTCGCTGCTGTGACATCGTCAGCCTCGGGTGTGCTGACCTGCGGTGCGCTGTCATCCTGCACCAGATCGGCGTCCGTCGCTGCGGTGGCGGCGGCGTTTTCACTGGCCTGCGGCGCATCCGTACTGCTGGGTGCCGTGACCTCTGCAACTGGTGCCGCACGGTCATCCGCCACCACCGACACCACACCCGCCCCGACCACGCTGACCACACCGCCCCAGATAATGCCGCTCAGAAATCCTCTGGCCATGTCTTTCGTCCTCACGTCCTGCCCGGCTTTGGCCTCGGCTTTGCGATGTGCCGCCCCGGTCTGCTGTACCTCATGTGTCAGACCGCCGGTCCTCTTGACGAAGGCGGGCGAGCCTGAGCATGTATGCGCGCAACTATAAGGGCCAACGCCCCCCCTTGGAACACGAGATTTCGCCATGCTGCTGCTGATCGACAATTACGACAGTTTTACCTACAACCTCGTGCACTATCTGGGCGAGTTGGGCACCGAGGTTGTGGTCCGCCGCAATGACGCGCTGGACGTACAAGAGGCAATGGCCATGCGCCCTGCGGGCATCCTGTTGTCCCCGGGCCCTTGTGATCCGGATCAGGCGGGCATCTGTCTGGCCCTGACGCTGGCGGCGGCGGAAACCCGCACCCCGCTGATGGGCGTGTGCCTCGGACACCAGACCATCGGGCAGGCCTTTGGCGGTAAAGTGGTGCGCGCACCCGACATCGTGCATGGGAAGATGGGCGTGATGCAGCACAAGGGCCGCGGCGTCTTTGCCGGTCTGCCAAGCCCGTTTGAGGCCACGCGCTATCACTCTCTGACAGTGGAGCGCGACAGCGTGCCCGACTGCCTCGAGATCACCGCAGAGATTGATGATGGCACGATCATGGGCCTGTCCCACAAGACGCTGCCCATCCACGGCGTGCAGTTCCACCCCGAATCCATCCGGTCCGAACATGGCCACGCGCTGCTCAGGAACTTTACTGATCTGATGCCGGTGGCGGCATGAGTGACGCGCTCAAACCTCTGATTGATGCCGCAGCCAACGGCCCCCTGAACCGGGATCAGGCCGAGGCCGCGTTCCAGATCCTGTTTGACGGTGAAGCGACGCCCAGCCAGATCGGCGGCCTGCTGATGGCCCTGCGCACGCGGGGCGAAACAGTCGACGAATTTGCCGCCGCCGCCGCTGTGATGCGGGCCAAATGCAACGCCGTGCGTGCACCCGAGGGGGCGATGGACATCGTCGGCACGGGCGGAGACGGCAAGGGCACGCTCAACATCTCGACCGCAACCGCCTTTGTGGTTGCTGGCGCAGGGGTGACCGTGGCCAAACACGGCAACCGCAACCTCAGCTCCAAATCGGGCGCGGCTGATGCGCTGACCCAGATGGGGATCAACGTGATGGTCGGGCCAGAGGTGGTCGAGGCATCGCTTTCCGGTGCCGGTATCGGCTTCATGATGGCGCCCATGCACCACCCCGCCATCGCGCATGTGATGCCGACCCGGGCCGAGTTGGGCACGCGCACCATCTTCAACATCCTCGGCCCCCTGACCAACCCCGCCGGGGTCAAACGGCAACTCACAGGCGCCTTTAGCCGCGACCTGATCCGCCCCATGGCCGAAACACTTGGACAATTGGGATCGGAGGCAGCTTGGCTCGTGCATGGCTCTGACGGCACGGACGAGTTGACGGTTTGCGGCATTTCATGGGTGGCCGCCCTCGAAAACGGGGTGGTCAGCGAATTCGAAGTGCATCCCGAAGAGGCTGGCCTGCCGATACACGACTTCGAAGATATTCTCGGCGGCACGCCCGAGGAAAACGCCATCGCCTTCACCGCCCTTTTGGACGGCGCACCCGGCGCCTACCGCGACGCCGTCCTGCTCAATGCCGCCGCAGCCCTCAAGGTCGCAGGCAAGGTCGTCGACCTCAAAGACGGAGTCGCCCTCGCCCGCGAGAGCATTGATAAAGGGGCCGCCAAGTCCAAGATCAAGGCAGTGGTCGACATCACCCATGCGGCCTGATCCCCTTCATCTTGCCAAGTAAACGTCGGGGGGTTGTCCATTTTTCGCCATTGGTTCAAGAACAATGGACGACGGGCTGGCCCCCGGTCCCGCACTCACGAAAAAGAACCGCATTATGACAGAAACGATCCTCGACAAAATCAAGGCCTACAAGCTCGAAGAGGTCGCCGCCGACAAGGCCGCCAAACCGCTTGAAGCGATCGAGGCGGAAGCACGCGACGCAGGGCCCGTTCGCCCTTTTGCCGCCGCCTTGCAGCGCGTCAATCGCGAAGGGTACGGCCTGATCGCCGAGATCAAGAAAGCCAGTCCGTCCAAAGGGTTGATCCGCGAAGACTTCGACCCCGCCACCTTGGCCGCTGCCTATGAGGCCGGCGGTGCCGCCTGTCTTTCGGTCCTGACGGACACCCCCAGCTTTCAAGGCGACAAGGCGTTCCTCAGTGGCGCCCGCGCCGCCTGCACCCTGCCCGCGTTGCGCAAGGATTTCATGTACGACACCTACCAGGTCGCCGAGGCACGCGCGCTCGGGGCCGATTGCATCCTCATCATCATGGCCAGCGTCAGCGACGCTCAGGCGCAGGAACTGGAAGCGGCGGCGATGGAATGGGACATGGACGTGCTGCTGGAAGTGCATGACGCCGCCGAACTGGAGCGCGCCTGCACCCTCCAAAGCAAGCTGATGGGCATCAACAACCGCAATCTCAAAACATTCGAGGTCACGCTGGACACGACACGTCAACTGTCGCGCCATGTGCCTGCCGACCATACGATCGTTGCAGAAAGCGGGCTCAACACACCTGCCGATCTCGCTGATCTGGCGATGTATGGCGCGCGCACCTTTCTGATCGGGGAAAGCCTGATGCGACAGGACGATGTGGCGATGGCCACGCGCACGTTGCTGGCCAATCCGCTGACGTCAGGCGGGGGTATGTAGATGGCGCTCACCCACTTTGATGCCGACGGTGCGGCCCACATGGTGGACGTGTCGGACAAGGACGTCACCGACCGGATCGCCACGGCAGAAGCCTGGATCAGGATGCAGCCGGAAACCCTTGATATCATTATCGAAGGCCGTGCCAAAAAGGGGGATGTCATCGGGGTTGCGCGCCTCGCCGGGATTATGGGGGCCAAGCGGACTTCGGACCTGATCCCGCTGTGCCATCCGCTGCCGATCACCAAA
>JBCBDZ010000076.1:0-14069 GCA_038529225.1 Pseudomonadota bacterium
CACCTCGAAACGGCCCGCAAGGCATCGGCAACGGGGTCCTCTGGATCGTCAAGGTAAACATGCACCGCCTGTGCGCCCGTGGCGAGGTGCCAGCGCACGTTGCATATCACCAACGTGGAAGGCTCGTTCACAGTCATCACCACAGCCCAGCTTGGCCCGTTCCGCCGGTGTTTCGGATGGCTGTTCGTTGGTGCCACTTGATTCCCTTCGACCCCGCGCTAGGCGTTTTGTGATCACACATTTTTCAGCAGTGATCACAAAATTCGGTTTTCTGCGCGAAAACCGTGTTGTCAGCCCATTTACAGTTTACGCCACCTTCAATCCTGTTGGTATAGGGCCAACGCAGATGCATCAATACGGGACCTCAAGCTCATGAACATCCACGAATATCAGGCCAAAGCCCTTTTGCGCAGTTACGGGGCCCCCGTTTCGGACGGGCGCGTCGTGTTGCGCGCCGAAGACGCCAAGACGGCCGCCGGCGAAATGGACGGACCCCTTTGGGTGGTCAAGGCCCAGATCCACGCGGGCGGACGTGGCAAAGGCACGTTCAAGGAAGCAGATGCTGGCGAAAAGGGCGGCGTGCGCCTGACCAAGTCGGCCACCGAGGCCGCCGAAGAAGCCAAGAAGATGCTGGGCCGCACATTGGTCACGCACCAGACCGGCCCTGTCGGCAAACAGGTCAACCGTATCTACATCGAAGACGGCTCTGGCATCGAAACCGAACTGTACCTTGCCCTGCTGGTGGATCGCCAAACCAGCCGCGTCAGCTTTGTCTGCTCGACCGAGGGCGGCATGGACATCGAGGAAGTCGCGGCAAGCACCCCTGAAAAGATCCTGAGCTTCAGTGTTGATCCGGCCACCGGTTACCAGGCCTTTCACGGCCGCCGCATCGCCTTTGCCCTAGGGCTGGAAGGCAAACAGGTCAAGCAATGCGTTGGTCTCATGAGCCTGCTTTACAAAGCGTTCATGGAAAAAGACATGGAGATGCTGGAGATCAACCCGCTGATCGTGACCGACAGCGGCGACCTCAAGGTGCTGGACGCCAAGATCGCCTTTGACGGCAACGCAATCTACCGTCACGCCGATATCAACGAACTGCGCGACGAGACCGAAGAGGACCCAAAGGAGCTCGCTGCCTCCAAATACGACCTCAACTACATCGCGCTGGATGGTGAAATCGGCTGCATGGTGAACGGTGCGGGCCTTGCTATGGCGACCATGGACATCATCAAGCTGTATGGCGCAGAGCCCGCCAACTTCCTCGACGTGGGCGGTGGGGCGACCAAGGAGAAGGTGACCGAAGCCTTCAAGATCATCACGTCTGACCCGCAGGTCAAAGGCATTCTGGTCAACATCTTTGGCGGCATCATGCGTTGTGATGTGATCGCCGAAGGTGTGGTTGCCGCGGTGAAAGAGGTCGGTCTGAAAGTGCCGCTGGTGGTCCGCCTTGAAGGCACAAACGTGCAGCAGGGCAAGGACATCATCAACAATTCAGACGTGGACGTGATCGCCGCCGACGACCTCAAGGACGGCGCGCAGAAGATCGTGAAAGCCGTCAAGGGGTAGGACCATGCGCACTGCGTGCCTCGTAACTGGGCTTCATGCCTTGTCGGCGCTGCAAAGGGCAACGGGCGTGCGCCCTGTTGACCAATGCCTGCCGTCAGGATCAGTCCCGGTGAGGTGCTTTTCAAAAGTCGACGCGGTGAGGCTGTGACCATGAGACAGGCATCTTCCCGGTGCAGTATCAAACTCGGTCTTGCCGCGATGGCATTGGGTGCGCCAGCGCTCGCGCAGGAAAACGCGATCCTTGCCGCGCAGGCGTTCGCACAGAACTGTTTTTCGCCTTACCTGACCGCCGCCAGGGCGCGCGAGGTTTTGGGTGCGACTGGTGCGCGCCACGACTTTTACGACCTTGATCCGTTTTCCAATGCGGCCCCCTCGCCTGCCTTTGGTCTGCGCCCCGCAACGCGCGGCACCGATCGGCGCTGCGAAGTCAGCTTTGACGGCGATCACGCAGTGCTCGCCGTCGAGATGGCCCGGAATGCGTTGCAAGCGGAGGGTATCCTGCGCGACGCCCCCACCCCTGACACCCACAAGCCGACTGCAGGCACCGAAATGCTTGCCGCCCGCTATCTCAATCCCAAACGCATCGCCGTTGTCCGTGTCGGCACCCGCCAAGGACCCAACGGCATCGAAACATTCATGAATGTGGAGCGGCTGACCCCCGCTGCAAGCCAACTCAACTGAGGAAACCCAATGGCCGTACTAATTGACGAAAACACCAAAGTGATCTGCCAGGGCCTGACCGGCTCGCAAGGCACCTTTCACACAGAACAGGCCATCGCCTATGGCACCAAGATGGTTGGCGGCGTGACACCGGGCAAAGGCGGGATGACCCATCTTGACCTGCCCGTGTTCAATTCGGTCCACGAAGCGATGGATGTGACAGAGGCGAATGCTTCGGTGATTTACGTCCCCCCACCCTTCGCGGCTGACTCGATCCTTGAGGCCATTGATGCCGAGATGCCGCTGATCGTGTGCATCACCGAGGGCATCCCGGTGCTCGACATGATGCGTGTCCAGCGTGCGCTGGAAGGGTCAAAGTCGCGCCTGATCGGGCCAAACTGCCCCGGCGTGATCACGCCGGATGCGTGCAAGATCGGCATCATGCCCGGCCACATCCACAAGCGCGGGTCCTGCGGGGTTGTGTCCCGCTCGGGCACGCTGACCTATGAGGCGGTCAAGCAAACCACTGATCTGGGTTATGGCCAGTCATCGGCCGTGGGCATCGGGGGCGACCCGATCAAGGGGACCGAGCATATCGACGTGCTGGAGATGTTCCTCGCTGATCCGGAGACCGAAAGCATCATCATGATCGGTGAGATTGGTGGGTCTGCGGAAGAAGATGCCGCCCAGTTCCTCGCCGATGAGAAAAAGGCGGGCCGCTGGAAGCCGACGGCTGGTTTCATCGCGGGCCGCACAGCCCCTCCGGGCCGCCGCATGGGCCATGCGGGCGCGATTGTCGCCGGCGGCAAGGGCGGTGCCGAGGACAAGATCGAAGCCATGCGGTCCGCCGGGATCGTGGTCGCTGACAGCCCAGCGACGTTGGGTGAGGCCGTGCAGGAAGCGATCAAGGGCTAAGTGATGCTGAGTGCGACGGCTACAGAACTCAAAAAGCCACTGGACTTTTCAGGTC
The DNA here is from genome assembly GCA_038529225.1 of Pseudomonadota bacterium. Taxonomy (GTDB): domain Bacteria; phylum Pseudomonadota; class Alphaproteobacteria; order Rhodobacterales; family Rhodobacteraceae; genus Tateyamaria. The sequence goes on from JBCBDZ010000076.1 coordinate 3,197, forward strand.
GCACAGGTCGTCGGCCCTATTTGTGCTTTCTGACTGTCAGTATTGTGTTTTATGCGGTCGCACTCGCTCTCGCTTTCTCCTTGGCAAGCGAACGTCATGCGCTTTGGGTATTTCTCGCAGTCACAGCCGTCTTTTACATTCCAGTAACAAGTGCAGGCGTTCGCCGCCTGCATGATATCGGCGAACGCGGAGTCCTGATGCTCGATCCCCTCAAACCTGCATTCGCCGGTTTGTTTCTTGTTTGGCTCCTTCCACTGGTCACTGGTGGAGCTTTTCTCGCGACTTGGATCGTCGGCGCTCTGCTTTTTCCTGCTGCCATTATAATTGTAGTGTTTGCCGCGCTCTTCGGCATGACCGTGGCAACACTGGTTTATTTATCGAACACAATGGGTCTGCTGTTGCTCCCATCTGAACCTGGCCCAAACAAATACGGTCCCAACCCAAATGAGGTGTCCCAATGACCGACCAGTCCCCCAACGACCAATTCCATGCCTCGTCCTTCATGCAAGGACACAATGCGGAATACCTCGAACAGATGTATGCGCGTTACGCCAATGATCCGGCTGCGGTCGATGAGGCGTGGCAGGCGTTTTTCAAGGCGATGGGCGATGACGAGGTCAGCGTCAAGCGTGAGGCCGAAGGGCCCAGTTGGGCCCGCACGGACTGGCCCCCGATGCCGGGCGATGATCTGACCCAGGCCCTGACAGGCGAGTGGGCCGCCCCGGCCGAAGTCAAAGGCGCCGGTGACAAGATCATGGCCAAGGCGGCTGAGAAAGGTGTCGAGGTCAGCAATGATCAGATCAAGCGCGCGGTTCTGGACAGTATCCGCGCCCTGATGATCATCCGGGCCTACCGGATCCGGGGCCATCTGGTCGCCGATCTGGACCCGCTGGGCATGCGCGACAACACTCCGCATCCCGAACTGGACCCGAAATCCTACGGCTTTACCGAGGCCGACATGGATCGCCCGATCTTTATCGACAAGGTGCTGGGTCTGGATGTGGCCACGATGCGTGAAATCATCGACATCGTGAAGCGCACCTATTGCGGCACCTTTGCGCTGCAATACATGCATATTTCCAACCCCGAAGAGGCAGGCTGGCTCAAGGAGCGCATCGAGGGGCTGGGCAAGGAAATCCAGTTCACCCGCGAGGGGCGCAAGGCGATCCTGAACAAAATGGTCGAGGCCGAGGGTTTCGAAAAATTCCTCCATGTCAAATACATGGGCACCAAACGGTTTGGTCTGGATGGGGGTGAAAGCCTGATCCCAGCCATGGAGCAGATCATCAAGCGCGGCGGCAATCTGGGCGTGCGGGATATCGTGATCGGCATGCCCCACCGGGGCCGTTTGTCGGTGCTCGCCAACGTGATGGGCAAGCCTTACAAGGCCATCTTCAACGAGTTTCAGGGCGGCAGTTTCAAGCCCGAGGACGTGGATGGGTCAGGCGATGTGAAATACCACCTTGGTGCCTCCAGCGACCGCGAATTCGATGGCAACTCTGTTCACCTGAGCCTCACCGCGAACCCGTCCCACCTTGAGGCTGTCAATCCGGTTGTGCTGGGCAAGGCCCGCGCCAAGCAGGATCAGAACAAGGACGCCGAGCGCACAACTGTGATGCCCATCCTTCTGCACGGCGATGCGGCGTTTGCAGGGCAAGGCGTTGTGGCCGAGTGTTTTGCCCTGTCCGGTCTGCGTGGTCACCGCGCGGGTGGGACCATGCATATCGTCGTGAACAACCAGATCGGTTTCACCACTGCGCCGCACTTCTCACGCTCATCCCCCTATCCCACGGACAACGCGTTGGTCGTCGAGGCCCCGATTTTCCACGTGAACGGCGATGATCCGGAGGCCGTGGTGCACGCCGCCAAGGTCGCCACCGAGTTCCGCCAGAAGTTCCACAAGGACGTCGTCATCGACATCTTCTGCTACCGCCGCTTTGGGCACAACGAGGGCGACGAGCCCATGTTCACCAACCCGGTGATGTACAAGAAGATCAAGAAGCACAAGACAACACTGACCTTGTATACCGAGCGTCTGGTCAAGGATGGTCTGATCCCCGAAGGCGAGATCGAAGACATGAAGGCCGCGTTCCAGGCCCGCATGAACGACGAGTTCGAGGCCGGCAAGGAATATCGCCCGAACAAGGCCGACTGGCTGGATGGCAAGTGGTCCCATCTGGACAAGATGGAAGAGCAGCAATACCAGCGCGGCAAGACCTCGATTGCGCCGGAAACCTTTGCCGAAGTGGGCCGTGCGCTCAGCACGGTGCCTGAAGGTATCCCGCTGCACAAAACGGTTGAACGGCTGCTGGACACCAAGGCCAAGATGTTTGAGAGCGGCGAGGGCATTGATTGGGCCACAGGTGAGGCTTTGGCCTTTGGATCGCTGTTGACCGAAGGGTATCCGGTCCGATTGGCCGGTCAGGACAGCACCCGCGGCACCTTTTCACAGCGCCATTCCGGGCTGGTGAATCAGGAAACGGAAGAGCGGTATTATCCTCTGAACCACATCCGCGCCGGGCAGGCTGGCTACGAAGTCATCGACTCGATGCTTTCGGAATACGCGGTGCTTGGGTTCGAGTATGGCTATTCCCTTGCAGAGCCCAATGCATTGACCCTGTGGGAAGCGCAGTTTGGGGATTTCGCCAACGGCGCGCAGATCATGTTTGACCAGTTCATCTCGTCCGGGGAAAGCAAATGGCTGCGCATGTCCGGTCTGGTTGTGCTGCTGCCCCATGGGTTTGAGGGTCAGGGCCCCGAACACTCCTCGGCCCGACTTGAGCGGTTTTTGCAGATGTGCGGGCAGGACAACTGGATCGTCGCCAACTGCACGACGCCGGCGAACTACTTTCACATCCTGCGCCGCCAGATTCACCGGGATTTCCGCAAACCGCTGATCCTGATGACGCCAAAGTCGCTGCTGCGTCACAAGCTGGCCGTCAGCAAGGCCGAGGAATTCACGACCGGCAGTTCCTTCCACCGTCTGATGTGGGATGACGCCCAGCACGGGAATTCGGACACAAAACTTGTCCCGGATGACAAGATCAAGCGCGTGGTGATGTGTTCGGGCAAGGTCTATTACGATCTGCTCGAAGAGCGTGATGCGCGCGGGATCGACGACATTTATCTGCTGCGTTTTGAGCAGTTCTATCCCTTCCCGGCACAGTCGGCGGTCGCGGAACTGGAACGTTTCAAAAAGGCCGAGATGGTCTGGTGTCAGGAAGAGCCCAAGAACCAGGGGGCGTGGACCTTCATCGAACCCAATCTCGAATGGGTGCTGGGCCGGATCAAGGCCAAGCATACCCGCCCCGTCTATGCAGGCCGCGCCACCTCTGCCAGCCCGGCGACGGGTTTGGCCAGCAACCACAAAGCCCAACAAGCCGCGCTCGTCGACGACGCGTTGACCATCAAAGGGAAGTAAGACCATGACAACCGAAGTTCGCGTACCCACCTTGGGCGAAAGCGTCACCGAAGCCACCGTTGCAACGTGGTTCAAAAAGCCCGGCGAGGCGATCGCCGTTGACGAGATGCTGTGTGAATTGGAGACCGACAAGGTGACGGTCGAAGTGCCCTCGCCTGTTGCGGGCACACTTGGCGACATTATCGCGGCCGAAGGCGAAACGGTGGGTGTGGACGCGCTGCTGGCCACCATTACAGAAGGCGACGCAGCCCCTGCGCCGGCGGCGACCCCCGCCGAGGCACCTGCCGCCGCGCCCGGCGGGGACAGCGTGGATGTCATGGTGCCCACCTTGGGCGAAAGCGTGACCGAGGCGACGGTCAGCACTTGGTTCAAGGCCGTGGGCGACAGCGTGGCGCAAGATGAAATGTTGTGCGAGCTGGAGACTGACAAGGTCAGCGTCGAAGTGCCCAGCCCTGCCGCAGGAGTGCTGGCCGAAATTGTCGCCGCCGAAGGCACGACCGTGGATGCAAGCGCCAAGCTGGCCGTTATCTCATCCTCCGGCGCTGTCGCCGCCGCACCGGCTGCCGCGGCCCCGGCCCCTGCGGCCGCCCACAAGGACGTCGAAGATGCACCCGCCGCCAAAAAGGCAATGGCGGAGGCCGGGATCAGCCCGGACGCCGTCACGGGCACCGGTCGCGATGGGCGCGTCATGAAAGACGACGTGGCACGTGCCGTCGCCGCCGCCGGGTCCGCCCCGGCACCGGCCCCTGCCCCAACGATGCCACGTGCGCCTGTCGCTGCCGATGACGCAGCCCGCGAGGAACGGGTGAAAATGACCCGTCTGCGCCAGACCATCGCGCGCCGCCTCAAGGACAGTCAGAACACCGCCGCCATGCTCACCACCTATAACGAGGTCGACATGACCGAGGTGATGGCCCTGCGCAGCGAATACAAAGACCTGTTTTTGAAGAAACATGGGGTCAAGCTGGGCTTTATGTCCTTCTTTACCAAGGCGTGCTGCCACGCGCTGAAAGAAGTGCCCGAGGTCAATGCAGAGATTGATGGCACCGACATCGTCTACAAGAACTTTGTCCATATGGGGGTTGCCGCAGGCACGCCCACGGGCCTCGTTGTGCCTGTGATCCGCGATGCGGACGCGATGAGCTTTGCCGACATCGAAAAGGCCATCGCCGAAAAAGGCGCGCGCGCCCGCGAAGGCAAGTTGAGCATGGCCGAGATGCAGGGCGGGACGTTTACCCTGTCCAATGGAGGCGTCTATGGCTCGCTCATGTCCTCACCCATCCTCAACCCGCCGCAATCGGGCATTCTGGGAATGCACAAGATTCAGGACCGGCCCATGGCGATTGGCGGTCAGGTGGTGATCCGGCCCATGATGTATCTGGCGCTGTCCTATGACCACCGGATCGTGGACGGCAAAGGGGCGGTCACGTTCCTTGTGCGGGTCAAAGAGGCGCTGGAGGATCCACGGCGGTTGCTGATGGATTTGTAGAAGGTGCCATGCCACAGATCAGCTTTTCAGACCTTGGCGAACTTACCGGTGCTCTTGGCATTGGCAGCATCGCCGTGCTGGCTGTATTGATGGTTTTGGACACACTGTCTCCCATTCACACGCTGATCGAAACCGAAGCGGATAGTCAAACCTGGGCGCTTTTTGTCGCGGTGCCAATCATCGTGATATCATATGTTGCCGGGATCATTTGCGTTGCCCTCGGCAACACGGCGCGTACCACGTTTTCATCGGTTTCGCCGCCCGAACCTGAATGGGTATCCATTCCCGAAAGCCTCTTGAATATCGTGACCGTTCAGTACCGCAATGCAAAGCGCAAAATCGACGTTCTTGATGGTGCGACGGTTGCCTTTTTGATGCTTGCCATCGGCCTTGCCTTGGAAGGGTTCCACTTTGGATTGCCTGCTTTGGGGGCGATGCTCGCGACAATATCAGTTGCAACGTCTACGTTGTGTTTCTTCATTGCGGGTAGAACCGAAATTGGTCTTATCAACTTTGTTAGAGGAACAATGAAGTCATGACCCCCGAACTCACCTACCTCACCTACGCCGTCATCCTGCTGATTGCCCATGCCCTCCTGCAAGCCACCTTCTCTGACCTCTCCAAGGGCATCGGCTGGGCGCTTGGCCCGCAGGACGAACACCGCGACCAGAACGCAGTGGCAGGACGCATCCAGCGTGCCCTGAAAAACTACCTTGAAACCCTGCCCGCCTTTGTCGCGCTGGCCCTCATGCTCGCCATCACGGGCCTCAACACCGAAAGTACAGCCCTCGGCGCTGCCATATGGTTCTGGGCGCGCGTCGCTTACATCCCCGCCTATGCCTCGGGCATCCCGCTTGTGCGCTCGGTGGCGTGGTTTGCCTCGCTTGGCGGCCTTGCGCTGATGATCCTGCCGCTGCTTGGCGCGGACAGCGTCGCCCAGCTTCCCTACATCAGCCCTGACGCCACAGTGATCCCCGCAACCGAATGACACCTGAACTCACTGCCCTGACGCTCGCGGCCCTGTTGCAGGTGGTGCAATACGTGCTGATGGCCGTCCCTGCAAACCTCGAGGTTGGTCCGGCCAAAACGCTTAGCCCGCGGGATCGCGACCGTTTGGGTGGCAGCCTTGAAGACCAGTTGAGCCTGCGCACCGCCCGCCTTTACCGGGCCTTGGGCAACCACTTTGAAGGGTTGATCCTGTTCGCAATCGCCTGCGTGGTGGTGACAATGGCGGAAAAGTCCGGCACCTTCACCACAACATGCGCCTACACCTACCTCATCGCCCGCATCGCCTATGTTCCCACCTACGCCTTCGGTCTCAGCCCGTGGCGCAGCTACATCTGGTTCGTCGGGTTCACGGCCACCGTCCTGATGCTGGTGGCGGCACTTTTATGACCTTCTCTTGGCCAGAAATACCACGGGGGTCCGGGGGCAGAGCCCCCGTCCTGACCGAAACAACAAAGGACCACCAATCATGGCATCTTACGACGTAATCATCATCGGCTCCGGCCCCGGCGGCTATGTCTGCGCGATCCGTTGTGCGCAGCGGGGGTTGAAAACCGCCATCGTCGAAGGGCGCGAGACGCTTGGGGGTACCTGCCTCAATGTGGGCTGTATTCCGAGCAAGGCGCTCCTCCATGCCAGCCACATGCTGCATGAGGCCGAGCACAACTTTGCCACCATGGGACTGAAGGGCAAAAGCCCGTCCGTCGATTGGAAGCAGATGCTGACCTACAAGGAAGACACCATTGGTCAGAACACCAAGGGCGTCGAATTCCTTATGAAAAAGAACAAGGTGGACTGGCTGAAAGGCTGGGGCAGCATACCCGCACCGGGTCAGGTCAAGGTGGGCGACGAGGTCCACGAGGCCAAGAACATCATCATCGCCTCCGGGTCCGAGCCGTCCAGCCTGCCCGGTGTCGAGGTGGACGAAAAGGTTGTCGTGACCTCGACCGGCGCGCTGGACCTGGGCAAGATCCCCAAGAAGATGGTGGTGATTGGCGCGGGCGTGATCGGGTTGGAGCTGGGCTCGGTCTATGCCCGTCTGGGCGCACAGGTGCAGGTGATCGAGTTTCTGGATGCCATCACCCCGGGCATGGACGCTGAAGTGCAGCGCCAGTTCCAGAAGCTGCTGACCAAGCAGGGCCTCAGCTTTACCATGGGTGCGGCCGTGCAGTCGGTCGCAGCCACCAAGACGAAGGCCAAGGTCACCTACAAACTGCGCAAGGACGACAGTGAGCACACCGTGGATGCCGACATCGTGCTGGTCGCCACGGGGCGCAAACCCTACACGGATGGCTTGGGTCTCGAGGCCCTCGGAGTCGAGATGACCAAGCGCGGCCAGATCGCGGTCGATGCCCATTGGCAGACCAATGTGCCCGGCATCTACGCTATCGGCGATGTGATCGAGGGCCCGATGCTGGCCCACAAGGCCGAGGACGAAGGCATGGCCGCCGCCGATCAGATCGCGGGCAAACATGGCCACGTGAACTACGGCGTGATCCCGGGCGTGATTTACACCCACCCCGAGGTCGCCAATGTGGGTCACACCGAAGAGGAACTAAAAGAAGCAGGTCGCGCCTATAAGGCGGGCAAGTTCAGCTTTATGGGCAATGGTCGCGCCAAGGCGAATTTTGCAGGCGACGGTTTTGTCAAAATCCTCGCCGATGCAGAGACAGACCGGATCCTGGGAGCGCATATCATTGGGCCCGCCGCCGGCGATCTGATCCACGAGATTTGCGTGGCGATGGAGTTTGGCGCATCCGCAGAGGACCTGGCGCTCACCTGCCATGCCCACCCGACCTACTCCGAAGCGGTGCGCGAGGCTGCGCTGGCTTGTGGTCTCGGCCCGATCCACAGCTAGTTTTGACACGACTGACCCGCCGAAGATGGTTTCGATCGGGCCTTTATCTACACGTCCGAAACGCCGGGTGCCTTGACGGGCACAGGACCATCCGTGCGGTGCGTTATTGGCGTTTCGCAGGCGCGCAAATCGTGATCGGACCAAGACCGTGCGAACCCATACGGTCGCAAATGCCGGGCGAGTGGCGGCTCATCGCCGATTGCAACCCTTGAGAGAAGAAGTTTCCTGCCTATTGAGGGGCCCCATGCGCCAGAGGCACGGGGTTTTGTTTCTTTTGTCACGGGAATCGCGTTGTCTTGCGGCCTGCGGCACTACGTACAGGCGCGCATGGAAATCTTGAAAGGACACGAGCGATGAAACGTCGTACTTCTCTGAAACTTCTTGGGGGCGCTGCCGCCCTACTCGCGTTGACTGCGTGCGCACAACCTCAAGGCGACGACATCGTCGATATCGCGGCCGGCGATCCGAACTTCTCGACTCTTGTGGCCGCAGTGCAGGCCGCCGGTCTGGTTGAAACGCTCAAAGGACCCGGCCCGTTCACTGTCTTTGCGCCCACCAACGATGCCTTTGCGGCCCTGCCTGCGGGTACCCTGGACAGCCTGCTGCTGCCCGAGAACAAAGACACCCTGACCAGCATTCTGACCTATCACGTGGTGCCGGGCCAAGTCACCGCCGGTGACGTGTTGGGCACGCGGCAGGACGTGGCGACCGTCAATGGCGCGACTGTGGATGTGAACGGTCTGGTCGGTAAATTCGGTTCCGGCGTGAAGGTCAACGATGCGAATGTAATTGCTGCAGACATCTTTGCGACCAATGGCGTGATCCACGCCATCGACAAGGTCCTGTTGCCGTAACGGTTGCCCCCGGGGCGGAATTTTCAGTAAAATTCCGTTCCGTTTTCCGTGTCGGAAAACGCCTACCACATGGTCCGGGCCGCGCGTTCGGGCCATGCGTCGTCATAGGCTGTGCCGCCCTCTTCGCCCCCCGACACCTCGGCCAGTATTTCGCCGGGTGTGGGCAAACCTTCGGCATCATCGCGCGACCAAAGACCCGCCCGCATCACAGCGCGCGCGCATTGAGTGTAAACCTCGCCCACCGCGATCACGATCACCGTGGCTGGCTGGCGCCCCTTTTGTTCGAACCGCGCCCGCAGTTCCGCATCCGCCGTCAACCGCGCGTGCCCGTTCACCCGCACCACCGTGTTCGATCCCGGCACCATGAACATCAGCGACACGCGCCCGTCCTCGACAATGTTGCGCAAGGAATCGAGCCGCTGGTTGCCCCGCCAGTCCGGCATCGCCAGCGTGCGCACATCCAGCGCCGTCGCCACCGGACCATCATCGCCGCGCGGGCTGCCATCGGTGCCGCCGGAGCCCACAGTGGTCAGCACCACGAACCGGGACCGTTCGATCCACTTGGCATAAAGAGGGGTCAGATGATCGGCGACCTTGCGCAAGGACGGTGCCCCTGGCGTGCCATAGAGCGCTTCAAGCCCTTCGACCGTTTCAATGAATTCCATCCGGATCAAACCCTCCTTCGCGCATCAGTTCATTTGATCGCGTCTCCACCACGTCTTCGAGTCGGGCCAGAAACTCGTCCTTTTCCAATCCTGTCTCGATGACAGGCAGAAACTCGACCACCGCAAGGCCCGGCTTGCGCCACATCCCCTTGCGGGGCCACAGGACACCGACATTGGTGGCCACAGGCACGCAAGGCTGGTCGAGTTGTTCATAAAGCACCGCCGTGCCCACCTTGTAGGGTGCTTTGACCCCCGGCGCGACACGGGTGCCTTGGGAATAGATGATCAGTTGCCCGGGATCCGCTCGGCCTGCCTCGACGTCTTCGACCATCTTGGCAATCGCCGCTCCGCGTTTGCCGCGGTCCACAGGCACGCAGTCGAGCATTTTGGCGTAAAAGCCGATGATCGGCGTCCAGAGGATGTCGCGTTTCATGATGAACTTTGCCTTGGGCAGGGCCGTAAAGATCATCATGATGTCGAGGAATGACTGGTGTTTGGCAGCGATCAGCACTTCGCCCTGTGGCACCTCGCCCCGCACCTCGTGGCGGATACCGACCATCCAGCCCATGGTCCAGAACACCCAACGGCTGAACGTCTTACAGCACAGCCGCGCGCCTTCCTTGTTGATCAGCGCGTAAGGAAAGAACACGAGGCCGATGATCAGCATCATCACGTACATCTGTGCAATGAAAAGGTAAGAACGGACGGTTTGCATCATGACAAAACCTTGAGCGCGCGCCCCGCAGCAACGGCCGTCGCCGTGAGCGCCACAAGGCCGCACACCAGCGGCAAGGCCAGAGGGACAAACCATCCCACCCCTTCAAACCCGATGCCGGTGAGAAAACCGGGCGCATCCCCGCCAGCGGGCAGCACCCAGACTGCCGCAAGGCCCAACGCCACACCAACGGTCGATCCCACCAGCGCCCGCCATGTAAAGCGTCGCACAAAGGCCTGGGCGATGTAGGTATCGGTCGCCCCGACAAGGCGCAGCACGGCCACCACTTGCGAGTTGGCCGCAAGAGCAGCGTTGGCGGCCAGTGTGACCATTGCCGCGACCGCCGCGAGGATCAGCCCCGCCGCAAGCCAGCCCAGAAACCGCAGCCGTTGCGCCGCTGCCACCAGCGGTGCGCGCCACCGCCCGTGGTCATCCAGCACCGCCCCCGGCACCTCGGCCGCCAGCCGCAGGCGTAGCCCGGTGGCGTCAAACCCCTGCCCTGCCGTGATAATTTCGATCAGACGCGGCACTGGCAGGGTGTCGAGCGGCAACTCGGAACCGAACCATGGTGCGAGAAGCGCCTGTTGTTCAGCGTCCGACAGCGCCCGGGCGCTGACAATGCCCGGTGTCGTTTCCAACGCGTTCAGGGCCGCCGCCGTCTGCTCGGCCCGCTGATCCTGCGGGGCGACGATACGGATCGTGGCGGTGCCTGCCAGTTCATCCCCCCAGCGCTGTGCAAGCCGCCCGCTGGCCAGCGACAGGGCCAGCGCGAACACTGCCAGAAAGGCCATGGCACCGGAGGCAAACAGCGTCAGTTGCGCAGTGAAGCCAGAAGGCGGCACGACGCGGGCCGCGTATTGATCCCC
>JBCBDZ010000077.1:0-13950 GCA_038529225.1 Pseudomonadota bacterium
GCGCAATGAGCCGGGGCAGCACATGGCAGGGGGTCTGGACCGTTCTGGTGTTCGCCTTCATCCTCACACCCATCGCTTCGCTGGTGTTTTTTTCATTCAACGCGGATCGCTTTCCCAGCCTGCCATGGGGCGGCTTTTCGCTGGAGTGGTACCGTGCGATTTTTGCGGACGACACCGTCAGGGCCGGGTTCTGGCGCAGCATTCAGGTGTCGGCCTTTGTGGCCGTTGTGGCGACATTCATCGGGTTCGCGACGGCCTACACCGATTACCGCTACAACTTCCGGGGCAAGATGTCCTACCTTGCCATCGCCGCATTGCCCCCGACGGTGCCCGTGCTGATCCTTGGGCTTGGCATGCTGTCTTTCTTTTCCATGGTCAATCTGGTTGGCACGCTGCGCGCGGTCATGTTTGGCCACGTGGTGATATGCGCGCCCTTTGCGATGGCGCTGATCCGGATGCGGCTTGCCGATATGTCGCCCGACATTGAACCTGCCGCGTGGAATCTCGGCGCAAGCCGATGGTCCACCATGTGGCGTGTGACGATCCCGTGGTGCCTGCCCTCGATCATCGCCTCACTCGCGATTACGGCCGCTGTGTCCTTCGACGAATTCATGATCGCATGGTTCGTGTCCGGGCTGGAAGAAACCCTGCCCGTGCGCATCCTTGCCCTTTTGCAAGGGCAAGTGAGCCCGCGGATCAACGCCATCGGATCGCTGGTGTTCTTCATCTCCATCAGCCTCGCCGCCATCGGCCAGCTGTTTGCCAGCCGCAGGGAAAGTGCCGCCTGATGACTGCCCCCATTCTCTCTTTGAACAGCGTGACCAAAAGCTTCGGCGAGGCCGTGGCCCTTGAACCGCTGGATCTGGCCGTGACCAAGGGCGAGTTCATTGCGCTGATGGGCCCGTCGGGCTGCGGCAAATCAACGACCCTGCGGATGATTGCCGGGTTGGAACACCCCACAAGTGGCGCGATCAAATTGTGGGACCGTGACATCACCGACCTGCCCCCGTGGGAACGCCACATGCCCATGGTCTGGCAATCCTATGCGCTGTTTCCCTTCATGACCGTGCGCCAGAACGTCGAATTCGGGCTGAAGGAACAGCGCAAGTTCACAGCGCCCGACCGCCGCAAGAAGGCCGAAGAGTGGATGGCGCGCCTTGAAATCGAGGCCTTTGCGGACCGTCCCGTGCAAAAGCTGTCGGGAGGGCAACGCCAACGGGTCGCCTTGGCGCGCGCTCTTGCGCTTGAGCCGGAAATCCTGCTGCTGGACGAACCTCTGTCCGCACTCGACGCCCACTTGCGACTGCAGATGCAGGGCGAATTGCGCCGCCTGCACGCGGAACTGGGCATTACCTTTGTCTATGTCACGCACAGCCAGTCCGAAGCGTTTTCAATGGCCGACCGCGTGGCGATCCTGAGCGAGGGCAAACTGCAACAGATCGGCTCTGCGCGCGAAGTCTATGCCGCCCCCGCCAACCGTTTCGTGGCCGAGTTTGTCGGTGCAAGCACGATCCTGACGGGTACCGACAAAGGGGACGGGTTGATCGAAACCCCGGTCGGCACATTCCATGCCACCGGTGGGCATGCGCCACAAACCGGGGCATCGGCAACCTTTCTGGTCCCCAGCAATCTGGTCGCCCTGTCGGCCACCAAGAGCGGGGCGGAAAACGAAGTCCACGCCGAGCTTTTGACCGAAGAGTTCACGGGCGCGTTCGTCACCCTCCACCTCAAACTGCAAGATGGCAGCCTGATGAAAGTCCAGACCCAGCAATCCGATCTCGACCGTCTGGGGCTCAAGATCGGCGCCAAGATTTACGCCAGTTGGGCGGCCGAGGCGGCCTATATCCTGGAAGGAGAGTAAGCGATGTCACTTGCCATCAAAGGCCCCGAAGTTCTGACGCTCGTCCCCGGTTCGGGGGCAAAGTCCGTCAAGGCGGATGTCATGATAGAAGGCGACAAGATCACCGCGATCGGCCCGGACCTGGACCTGACGGGTGTGGCGGAGGTCATCAACGGGGCGGGCAAGCTGGTCATGCCGGGCCTTGTGAACGCGCACATGCACTCGCCCGAGGCCCTGTACAAAGGGCGCTATGACAATATGCCTCTCGAGATCTGGATGCTTTACGCCTACCCGATCCTTGGCGCGCAGGTGCTGTCGCCACGCATGGTCTATCTGCGCACTGCCCTTTGCGCGATTGAATCGCTGAAAACGGGGACGACCTGCGTCACGGACGATGTCTATGAAAGCCCGTCGCAGACGCCCGAACAGCTGGATGCCGTCTTTCAGGCTTATGACGACGTGGGGTTGCGGGCCACGATCTCGGGCCATGTGGTAGACCGCCCGTTTCTCGACACTATTCCGTTCACGCGCGATTTTGTGGCTGCCGATCTGGCCACACAGGCCGACGCCCTTGGGTCTGCGGACAAGGACGCTTGGCTGGCGCATTGCAAGGACGCGTTTGCGCGCCTGCATGGTCGCTCGGGACGGCTAAACTTTATGGTGGCCCCCTCGGCCCCGCAACGGTGTAGCGTCGATCTGATGCAGGATGCCATGGCGCTGGCCGATGCGCATGATGCCCCCTTCCACACCCACATCCTCGAAACCAAGCTGCAAGCGGTAACCGGTCAGGAGTTTTATGGCGAGACGCTGATCGCCTATATGGCGCGCCACAATCTGCTGCGCGAACGCACCACCATCGCCCATTCGATCTGGGTGACCGACGCGGACATCGAGATGATGGGCGATGCAGCCTGCTCGATCGCCCATAACGTGATCTCGAACCAGAAACTGGGGGCCGGCGTGTCGCCCGTGCAGCGATTGCTGCGGGCCGGGGTAAACGTCGGCCTTGGTTCGGATGGCGTGTCCACATCGGACACCACACGCATGTTCGCGGTGATGCACGCCGCAGGGCTGATCCACAATGTGCAGACCCCCGATACCGATCTCTGGCTGTCTGCCGAACAGGTGCTGACGGCGGCCACATCAGGTGGTGCGCAAAGCGCCTGCCTGGGTGCGCAGACCGGCACGCTGGAAGTGGGCAAAAAGGCAGACATGCTGGTGCTCGACATGACGACCGTGCCGTTCACCCCGCTCAACGACGTGGCCAACCACCTGGTCTATTGCGAGACGGGATCGTCCATCACCCATGCCATCGTGAACGGAGAGGTGATGGCAGAAGACGGCACCTGTCTGCGCGTGAACGAGGCCGAATTGCTCGCCGAGTTGCGCGCCGAGATGCCCGCCTTCCTTGCCGAACACGAAAAGACCGAAGGTCTGAACCGCCAGTTCGAGGCGGCGTTCTGGAAGGTGCATCAAAAGGCGCAAGGGCAGGATGTGGGCGTGCACCGACTGGGTCAGGAACCCGCGTGGCCATCATGAGCGTGCGCATGGCAGACCTCACCTGGCCCGAGCTGGAGGCCTTGACCAAGGCCGGCCCGCCCATCGTCTTTTTGCCCTCGGGCGCGCTGGAACAACACGGTCCGCACCTGCCGCTGGGCACCGACACGACACTGCCCACAATGCTGGCCGAACGGGTCGCCGCACGGCTTGGCGGGCTGGTCGCACCGGCGCTGTCCTATGGCTACAAATCCCAACCCAAGAGCGGTGGCGGCAATCACATGCCCGGCTGTGCAGCGCTGGATGGGTCCACCTATATCCACATGGTGCGCGACCTGATCTGCGATTTCGCGCGCCATGGGCTGACGAAAATCGTGCTTTTCGACGGGCATATGGAAAACCAGATGTTCCTGACAGAGGCCTCTGATCTGGCGCTGCGCGCGCTCAAGGGCGAAGGGATCACGGACGTCCGCATCGTCAAACTGGGGTACTGGATTTCAATCGACGACGCCTTGGAGGCAGAGCTGTTTCCCGAAGGCCTGATCAGTTGGGAACTGGAACATGCCGCGGTCATGGAAACCTCGGTCATGCTGTATCTGCAACCCGAACACGTGCGCGCCGACCTGATCCCCGATCATCCGCCTGCGGACTTTCCTCTATATGATGTGTACCCGTTTGATCCCAACTCGGTCAGCCACTCCGGTGCCTTGACCTCCGCCGCCGGGGCAAGCGCGGAAAAGGGCAAGGCCGTCGTGGACAGGCTCGTGCCCGCCTTGGCCGCCCAAATCGCCGAAGCCTTCGATATGCCGGCACCGTAATGGCCAAGCGCGTGCGCATGAACGCCTTCGTGATGAACACGGTGGCGCATCAATCGCCCGGGCTATGGCGGCATCCGCGCGACACAAGCGGCAATTACCACCAGTTGGAACACTGGACCTCAATCGCACAGACACTCGAAGCAGGTCTGTTCGACGCGATGTTTCTGGCCGATGTGTTCGGGGTTTACGACGTCTATGGTGGTACGGCGGATGCGGCCCTGCGCGGCGCGGTGCAACTGCCGATCAACGATCCGTTTGTGCTGATCCCGGCAATGGCTGCGGCCACGCAGAACCTGTGTTTCGGTGTCACGGGCAACACAGGGTACGAGACACCCCTCGCCTTTGCGCGGCGCATGTCGACGCTGGATCATCTGACCAAGGGCCGTGTCGCGTGGAACATCGTCACGGGTTACCTGAATTCAGCCGCAAAAGGGCGCGGGGCGGCGCAGATCGAAAGGCATGACGATCGCTATGCCATTGCCGAAGAGTTTACCGAGGTGGTCTACAGGCTGTGGGAAGCCTCGTGGGGTGATGACGCCGTCAGGCGTGACAAGGCCACAGGCGTCTTCACCGACCCGACAGAAGTCAGGAAGATCGTCCATGATGGAGCCGTCTTTCAACTCGAAGCCATGGCGCTGTCCGAACCCTCACCCCAACGCACGCCCGTGCTGTTTCAGGCTGGTGCCTCGCCAAAGGGAAGAGATTTTGCCGCCCGTCATGCCGAATGCGTGTTCATCGCCGGACCCAGCCCGCAGGTCATCGCGCCTTGGGTCGCGGACATCCGCGCGCGGGCCAAGGCGATGGGGCGCAAACCGGACGACATCCTGATCTTTGCCGAAATCACAGTGGTCCCCGCAGCCACGACCGCTGAGGCAGAGGCAAAACTGGCCGATTATCGCACCTACATCGACCGCGATGGCGCGCTGGCCATGGTAGGTGGGTGGACCGGCGTCGACTTTACCGAACTCGACTGGGACTCGCCCATAGAATACATCGAAAACAACGCCCTGCGGTCGCACCTTGAAGCGATCACGACGGCGGACCCGGGCACGGTCTGGACCAAGCGGACTCTGGCAGACTATGCCGGCATCGGCGGCATCGCCCCTGTGGTCGCTGGGGATGCGGGCGCATGTGCAGACAGCCTGATCGCGTTTATGGAAGCAACGGACGTGGATGGCTTTAACCTGGCCTATGCCGTCTGGCCCGAGAGTTTCGAAGACTTCAACGCCTTCGTCGTGCCCGAATTGCAGGCGCGCGGAAGGTATCGCACGCGCTATGCGCCCGGCACGATGCGTGACAAGCTGTGGGGCAACGGACCACGGCTCGCCCCTCCGCACCCCGCCGCTTTGACAAGGGACACAACATGACGTTTCGCCCCCCCGCCACGCCCAATCGCCTTGCGCCAAGATTTACCGAAATCGCGACGCTGATGCGCGCGCCGCTGGCCGCTTCACTCGAAGATACGGACATCGGGCTGTTCGGCATTCCCTACGACGGTGCGCTCACCAACCGGGCCGGCGCACGTCACGGACCGCGCGAAATCCGCAACCAGTCCTCGCTGGTGCGTGGGATCAACCATGCCACGCGCGTCGCCCCTTTCGATCTCGCACGGATCAAGGACATGGGGGATGTGCCCTTCCGCACACTCTTTGACATCGAAACCGTACACGATGACATCGCCAGTTTTACAAACGACCTTGTGGGCGCAGGTATCCTGCCCTTTGCCTTTGGGGGCGATCACTCCGTCTCCCTTCCCCTGCTGCGCGCCGTGGCAAAGGACGGGCCGGTGGCGCTGATCCATGTGGATGCACATACCGATACGTCCGACAACATCCTTGGGTCCAAATTCAACCACGGTTCGCCCTTTCGCCGCGCGGTCGAAGAAGGGCTGATCGACCCCACGCACACGATTCAGATCGGCATTCGCGGCACACAGAACACGACCGAAAGCTGGGATTACTCCGAACAGTCGGGCATGCGCGTGGTCTATTGCGAAGAACTGCTTTCATCGGGCCCGCACGAGATTGCAACGCAGGCCCGCGCGTTGGTGGGGAGCCGGCCTGTCTATCTCAGCTTTGACATCGACAGCCTTGATCCGATCTATGCCCCCGGTACCGGGACACCTGAAATCGGCGGGATGACGACGCATGATGCGCAACTTCTTTTGCGCGGCTTGCGCGGGTTGAACTATGTCGGCGCGGATCTGGTCGAGGTGTCGCCACCCTTTGACACGGGCGGGCTGACGGCCATGGCGGGTGCGATGCTGGGGCACGAAATACTGTGCCTTCTGGCAGAGCATCATCAGGTCGCGCAAAACAAAGGCTGAAAAAAGCGGCGCAACACGTCCAAGCGCTCAATTTCGCAGCACCGCGCTGGAACAGCCCCTGTTTTCAAGGCGTATTCCGGCGCGCCCGCACAGAACACCCTACCCTCACAGCATGTAGATGAGGGGACAGACCATGTTGAAGACAGGATTTTTTAAGGGCGCGATCGCCGCTTCACTGCTGAGCGTTTCACCATTTGCCGCCACGACCGCACAGGCAGAGGACACCATAAATTGCGTCTTTCCGTTCTGGTTCGGCTTTGCCCCCGTCATGGTGGCTGACAAGCTGGGCTACTTTGCCGAAGACGATTTGACCGTGACCTGGGCTTTTGACAATGACCGCGCCAATGTGCTGCCCGCGCTGGAAACCGGGGCCATCGACTGCACCATGCGCACCATCGGCGAAAGCATGGCGCGCCCGCGCACCGCTGAAACAACGGGTACGATCATCGGCACCATCGACATCTCGGTCGGTGCGGATGGTGTTGTGGCCGGGCCCGGCATTGAAACGGTCGCAGACCTTGTGGGCAAGCCTTTTGCCGGAGAGATCAACCACCCCGGCACCGTCATGACACAGTTTGCCCTGAATGAAATGGGCAAGTCGATCAAGGACCTCGACATCCGCCTGATCAACACCGACGACTCCATCGCCGTGTTCGAGGATGACAGCATCGCCGCTGTCGCCACGTGGGAGCCGATGCTGAGCCAGATCGTCAAGAACACGTCGCGCACAGGCTCGAAGGTGCTGTTGTCCTCCGCCGATTTCGAAGGTTTGATCACTGACATCATCCTCGTTCGCACGGATGACTACACCGAGAACCCGGACAAATACGCCAGCTTCCTGCGCGGTATCTACCGGGCCATCGACGTCTACATGGCTGATCCGGACCAGTTCATCGCACTCTCGGCCTCCGAATTCGGCGTGCCGGATGCAGAGATGAAAGAAGCGCTCGCAGGCGTGCGTTACACCACCTACGAAGAAACGTTGGACTACATGCCGGCAGACGGAAACGGCAAATTGCGCGAGGTGTTCGACAGCTTTAACGAGATCAACGCGGCGCTGGATCTGCAGGACGCACCGCTGGACTATGCACCCTATATCGACGGCTCGCTTCTGCCCGGACTGTTTGACGGCCACACACGCTAGTCGCCCCCCAACGTGCTCGCCTTTCGCACTTCCATATCCCGCCGGTCCGACATCATGCTCGGGCTGGCGGGTCTGGTGGCGTTTTTCGTCATCTGGCACCTGACGGCCATCTCGGGCTGGATCAGTCAGCAGTTCCTGCCGACCCCGTTTGCCGTGGTCGAGGCATTCGGGCGGCTGTTTTCCGAACGGGACTTCGCAGGGGACATCCTGATCTCGGTGGGGCGCGTGTGGACAGCGTTTTTGCTGTCCGTGCTGATCGCCGTCCCGCTGGGTGTGGCCATGGCCTGTTATCGCGGGATCGGTGCATTTTTCGAACCCTTCCTCGATTTCATCCGGTACTTGCCGGTGCCCGCGATGGTGCCCCTGCTGATCATCTGGTTCGGCGTCGGCGAGGCCTCAAAAATTGCCGTTTTGTGGATGGGCACGTTCTTTCAACTGGTGCTGCTGATCAACGAAGACATCAAACGCGTGCCCAGGGAATATGTCGAATCCGGTTTTACCCTTGGCGCGAACCAATGGCAGGTCATCCGCGATATCGTGGTACCTTCCAGCCTGCCCAACATGGTCGACAACCTGCGCATCACACTGGGCTGGTGCTGGACCTATCTGATCATTGCGGAAATTGTCGCCGCCTCGTCCGGCGTGGGCCACGTCATCTGGTCCTTGCGCCGCTTTGTCAAAACGCCCGAAGTGATGGCGGGCATCATTGCCATCGGCATCATCGGCCTGCTGACCGATCAGGCATTCCGCTATGCGCATCGGCGCGCCTTTCGCTATCTGGATCGCTGACATGAGCTATTTGCGCATAGACAAGGCGGCCAAGACCTACCGCACCGACAGCAAAGAGGTTCTGGCCGTCACCCCCCTGTCCCTTGATGTGGAACGCGGGCAGATTGTGACGTTCCTCGGACCATCGGGCTGCGGCAAGACCACACTGATGCGTATGGTTGGCGGGCTTGAAACACTGACCAGCGGAGAAATCCGGCTGGAAGGGGCGCGCCTTGGCAAACCCGACCGCCGCCGCGGGATGGTGTTCCAATCCTACGCCGCCTTCCCGTGGCTGACGGTGGCGGGAAACATCCGGCTTGCCCTGAAATACCGACGCGATCTGGACGACGCGGGGCGCGCCGCCACCGTGACCCGTCTGATCGATCTTGTCGGCCTCACCGGTTTTGACGACAGTTACACCACCCAGATCTCGGGCGGGATGCGCCAGCGGGTTGCAATAGCACGCACACTGGCCGCAGACCCGGATGTGTTGCTGATGGACGAACCCTTTGGGGCGCTGGACGCGCTGACGCGCGAACATCTGCAAAACAAACTGCTTGAAATCAACGCCGCCGAAAACAAGACCACGATCTTTGTCACACATGATGTGGAAGAGGCGATCTACCTCGCCCACCGCACCATTGTCTTTTCCGCCCGCCCTGCGCGAATCCTTGAAGATATTGATGTGGCTGGCATTCTTGGCAACCGTCCACGCGACCAATCTATCCGCGACGACCCGGAATTTCTTGCCTTGCGCAAGCACGTGCAGGCCATAATCCGGCGCGAACATAAACGTGCAGAACAAAGGGCGACGGCAGATGCAATTTGATTTCACGGGCCAAAGCGTCGTTGTCACCGGGGGAAACATGGGCCTTGGCGCAGGTGTTGCGCGCGGGTTTCTTGAGGCAGGCGCAGACCTGACCATCGTCGGCGTTGAGGCGGACGTGGCCGACACGGCCGCGGCATGGTCCGCCGAAGCTGGTCGCACGTTCCATGGGTTCACCTGCGACATTGCACATCTCGATCAGGTCAGTGCACTGGCAGACCACTTGGGTGACATCGACGTTCTGGTGAACAATGCGGGCCTCGAACTGATCACGCCCATTGCAGACCCCGACCCGCAGGTAGATGCCACGTTTCGCCGGATCACAGAGATCAACGTGATCGGCACCTTCAGCGTCACCCGCGCCCTGCTGCCCAAGCTCAGGGACGGCGCGCGCATCGTCAACACGGCCTCGATGTGGGGCAAAACGACAGTGGCGGAGTTCTCGGCCTATTGCGCCTCCAAGCACGCTGTGATCGGGTTGACGCGCTCTCTGGCGCAGGAACTGGCACCGCGTGGCATTTCGGTGAACGCCGTCTGTCCGGGATGGGTGCGCACGGATGCCTCCATGCGCTCGCTCGCGGCAATGTCGGACCTGTCCGGGCGGCCAGAGGACGCATTGCTGGACGAGATCGTGGGGGCGCAGGCCCTGCCCGGCCTGATGGAACCGCCAGACATGGCCGAGATGTACATGTTCCTCGCCTCGACGGCGGCGCGCAACATCACCGGGCAGTCCTTTACCGTCGACCGGGGGGAGTTGATGCAATGAGCCTTGCAGGACAGCGCGCCCTCGTCACCGGCGCCGCCAGCGGCATCGGACGCGCCACAGCCATCGCGCTGGCCGAAGCGGGCGCGCTGGTGATCTGCGCCGACATCGCGGATGCGGGTGACACCGCCACCAAGGCGCAAGGTGCCGCCGCCCATGCGGATGTGTCCGACCCCGCCTCCGTCACCGCCCTGTTTGAGGACACCGGCCCTCTCGACATCGTCGTCAACGCCGCAGGCATCCTGATCGAAAGCCCGACGCTTGAGATGAGCGTGGAGGCCTATGAGCGGCAGATGAACGTCAACCTCAAAGGCTCTTTTCTCGTCGCACAGGCCGCCCTCAAGGCCTTGTCGGAACGGGGTGGCGGACGGCTGATCCTGATCGCCTCCGAACTCGGCTATCTGGGGCGCGAAGGGTTCGCGGCCTATTGCGCGTCCAAGGCGGGGGTGATCGCCCTCACCCGGTCCTTCGCGCGCGAATTTGCACCCGACATTCTGGTCAATGCCGTGGCACCAGGGCCCACGGACACGCCCATGCTCGCCCCCGACACCATGTCGCCCGAGGCCCTTGCTCTGGACATGGCCAACCCGCTGGGGCGCATCGGAACACCACAGGAAATCGCCGCCGCCGTCGTCTTCCTCGCCTCTCCGGGGGCGAGTTTCATGACCGGTCAAACCATCTGCCCCTCTGGCGGGGCTGTCATGCTATGAGGTTCCCATGATCGCCACCCCCATCCCGTGGCCCAACGGGGAACGCGTTGCCTGTGCCATCACCTTTGACATGGACGCCGACAGCCTGATCCACATCGAAAAAGGGCCCGCGGCGGCCAATTACCTGTCGACCATCTCGATGCTGCGCTATGGACCAGAGGTGGCCATCCCGCGCATCCTTGACGGGTACAAACGCCATGGGTTGAAACAGACCTTTTTCATCCCCGCATGGTGCATCGAACAGCACCCGCACGCGGTCGAGGCGATAGTCGAAGGCGGCCACGAGGTCGGCTTTCACGGCTACATCCACGAAGCGCCCAATGCACTGCCGCCAGAAGAAGAAAAGTACTGGATGCAGCGGTCAATCGAGGTGATCACCAAGTTCACCGGGAAACGGCCGCGCGGCAACCGCTCGCCCCTGTACAACATGTCGGCGCAGACGCCGGGCCTATTGGCCGAAGAAGGGTTCCTCTATGACAGTTCGCTCATGGGCGACGACATCCCCTACATCCTCGCTCCGCCGGAGGGCGAGTTGATGGAACTCCCGGTCAGCTGGGCAACCGATGACTGGCCGCCCTACGTGCATTCGATCGACCTTGATTACATGTTCCAGATCATGTCGCCTGACCGCGCGATGGAAATCTTCATGGCCGAATTCAACGCCATGCGCCGCGCCGGTGGCGGCTTATGGATCGGCATCTGGCATCCCTTCGTGTCCGGGCGTCTGTCGCGCTGGCAGCGCATCGAACAGATGATCGAAGAGATGCAGGACACAGGCGATGTCTGGTTCGCCACGCTCGAAGAGATCGCCACCCATTGCCGCCAGGTGCACGACACGGGCGACGTGACCCTGCGCCGGCAGGAATTGCCCCTTTATGGCGGCACCTCACCCCTGCCTGACCCGCGCCCCTCTACCATGCCAAATGAAAAGGACGGATCATGACGCAACAAGATGCTTTCCCTCTCACCGACTATGACCTGCCCGAAGGGGTGGATCGCCACATCGATGCGGCCCCGCAGTCGGCCTATACGGACCCGGACGTACTTACGCGTGAACTGACATCGGTCTTTGCCCGGGACTGGGTGATGGTCGGTCGTGCAGGCCTGATCCCCGACGCCGGCGATTACTTCACTGCCATGGTGGGCATGAAACCAGTGATCCTCATGCGCCAGCAGGATGGATCGATTTCGGCGATGGGCAATTTCTGCCTGCACCGCTATGCGCAGTTGTTGCAAGGCACAGGCAACACCAAACGGATCGTGTGCCCCTATCACCACTGGACCTACCAGATGTCCGGCAACCTGATGGGCGTGCCGGATCGCAAAGGCTTTGAAAAGGACAAGATCACGGACCGGTCACTGGTCAAACTGGCCTGCGAGGTTCACCTGGGGTTCATCTATGTCAGCCTCAACCACGACCTGCCGCCCGTGGCGACGCGCCAAGGCAAACTGACCGACCTGATCGCGAATTTTGGCATGGGCGATTACGAAGATCGCCATGTCGTCCACGAAGAAGTGTGGGAGGGCAACTGGAAGCTGTTGATCGAGAATTTTATCGAAAGCTACCATACGACCTATGCCCACCCCCGCTCTATCGGGCCGAGCAATCCCACGAACCTGGCCGAGTTCGGGCCCTGGGGCGATCCCGGTTTTGCCATTCACTCCAACAGTTACCGGGATGAAGACATGCCGGAGATTCACAATCCGGTGCTGACGGATGAAGAAAAGAAGCGGTTCTACGTGATCTCGCTCTTTCCCAACGGATTGGCCGCGATGGACGCGAATTTCATCTGGTGGATGGCGCTGGAGCCTTTGGGCGTGGGGCGCACCAACGCACGCTGGGGCCTCAGCTACGCGCCCGGCGCGATGGCGGGCATGGCCGACGCGGACGCATTCTGCAACACGATCCGCGAGGTGATCGAAACAGCCACAGAGGAAGACAAGGAAATGGTCGAACGCATACAGATCGGCAGTCAGTTCGCCACCGCAACAACCGGTCTTCTGCATGCCCCGCTTGAGTTGAACATCAAGGAGTTCAACGACTATCTTGCCAAACAAACCGCACAAGGGTGACGCCGATGCTGACTGACACAGATCGCAAATTCCTGCGCCTGTCCTACGAAGAGGCGCTGGCCGGGTTCAACGAAGGCGGCTGTCCCATCGGTTCGGTGCTGGCGCGCGGCGATACGCTGGTCTCTCAGGGGCGCAATCAAAGGGTTCAGGGCGGCGACCCCATCGCGCACGGAGAGATGGACGCACTGCGCAAGGCGGGACGGCAAAAGACCTACAAGGACACCACGCTTTATACGTCGCTTTCCCCTTGCATGATGTGTTCGGGCACGATTGTGCAATTCGGCATCCCGCGCGTGGTCATCGCCGAAAACACCACCTTTGGCGGGAACGAAGAGTTTCTGCGCGAACGCGGTGTCGAGGTGATCGTGGCCGATGATCCGGACTGCATTGCGCTCATGACCCGATTCATCACCGAAAAGCCCGAGCTTTGGGCCGAGGACATCGCCGAAGACTAGTCGTTGCGCCGCACGTTCAGCATATACCCCTCGGGCAGGAACGATTTGAGCCAGTCCTCATAGAGCGGTCCAAAGGCATCAAGCTGTGTGCCCCTTTCGGGCGTGTCGATCATCCAGTAGACCGCCTCACCCGAACCGGTGGTCGCAACATCGGGAAACAGGTAGGCGCACCCGATATACCCGAACTGTTCCGTCCGGATCACCCAGGCAAAGGACCGTTTTGCGGTGAATTCCCGATGGTGCCAGTGCAGATCGGTTTCATCTTCGGCCATTGTCCAACCCGTCGGCCACGTATCGCCGAACAATCCCTTGAGGACCGCAGCCGATGACATGATCGCGGCATAGTCTTCCTCAAGATCGTCAGCTGTGAGCATTGCCAATTGAAACGCGCCCAGAAGATGCGTTTGGGGCACATTCAGGTTCTCGAAGTCCGGATGCGGAGTCATTCGGCTGCCGGTTTTGCTTCGCGCTTGAACGGGTTGTCTTCTGGCACCTCGTAGTCGGGCACCAATTCGCCCTTGGCGCGGGCATCGGCCATGTAACGGAATGCGTTCACCGACATGCGCATCAGATGATCCCCGGCCTTGATGGGCGGATACTTTGCTATGGTTTCGGGCGTGCGGAACTTTTCCAGCGGCTCGACGATCGCGTGGTAGTCAAGGCCAAAGAACAGCGGGAATGAATACCGCTCGGTCCCGATGTTGTTCACGCGATGCTGGGTCGACTTGAA
>JBCBDZ010000078.1:0-13735 GCA_038529225.1 Pseudomonadota bacterium
CAAGAGGTTGCCATCGGCGCGCGCGCCCTCTTCCAGAGCTTGAAGTGCGGCTGCGCAGGCCGCCTCATCCCGAGTGGCACGGATGCCCTCGAGGCGTGCGACTTGGCTGTCCCGCACGGCGGCGTTGTCGATATCGAGAATGTCGATGGGATCTTCTTCATCCAGCCGGAATTTGTTCACGCCGACAATGACCTCGTCGCCCTTGTCGATCTGGGCCTGACGGGTGGCCGCCGCCTCTTCGATGCGAAGCTTGGGCATGCCGGAAGCGACCGCCTTGGTCATTCCGCCCATCTCTTCCACTTCTTCGATGAGTTTCCACGCTTCTTCCGCCAGATCGTGTGTCAGCTTTTCCACGTAGTAAGAGCCTGCAAGCGGGTCGACCACATTGGTCACGCCGGTCTCATTCTGCAGGATCAGCTGCGTGTTGCGTGCGATGCGGGACGAAAATTGTGTTGGCAAAGCAATGGCTTCGTCAAAGGAGTTCGTGTGGAGGGATTGCGTGCCGCCAAGCACCGCGGCCATCGCCTCATAGGCGGTGCGCACCACGTTGTTCATCGGGTCCTGCTCCTGCAAGCTCACGCCAGAGGTCTGGCAATGGGTGCGCAGCATGCTCGATTTCGGATTCTTCGGCTCAAACTCCGCCATGATCCTGTGCCAGAGCAGACGGGCCGCGCGCAGCTTGGCCGCCTCCATGAAAAAATTCATGCCGATGGCAAAAAAGAACGAAAGCCGCCCCGCAAACGCATCCACATCCATACCCCGCGCAATGGCGGCGCGCACGTATTCGCGCCCGTCTGCAAGGGTAAAGGCAAGTTCCTGCACGAGGTTCGCGCCCGCCTCCTGCATGTGGTAGCCCGAGATGCTGATCGAGTTGAACTTGGGCATCTCGGCAGATGTGAAGGCGATGATATCGGCAATGATGCGCATCGAAGGTTCTGGCGGATAAATGTAGGTGTTGCGCACCATGAACTCTTTGAGGATGTCGTTCTGAATGGTGCCCGAAAGCGCCGCACGGTCTACGCCTTGCTCTTCCCCGGCGACGATGAAATTTGCAAGTATCGGAATAACTGCGCCATTCATCGTCATGGAAACGCTGACTTTTTCCAGCGGGATGCCGTCAAAGAGGATCTTCATATCCTCGACCGAGTCGATGGCCACGCCGGCTTTGCCGACGTCACCCTGCACCCGGTCGTGGTCACTGTCATAGCCGCGGTGCGTGGCCAGATCGAAGGCAACGGACACCCCCTGCTGGCCTGCCGCAAGGGCGCGGCGATAAAAGGCGTTGGATTCCTCGGCCGTGGAAAACCCCGCATATTGGCGGATGGTCCAGGGGCGACCGGCATACATTGTGGCCTTCACACCACGTGTAAAAGGCGCTTCGCCCGGAATGGTGCCAAGATGATCGACCTCTGCGAGATCCGCTTCGGTGTAAATCGGCGCGACGTCGATTCCTTCGAGCGTTTTCCACGTCAGATCGTCGACCGGTTTGCCGCGCAACTCCTCTTCAGCCAGGCTGCGCCATGCGTCTTTCTTCGATGTCATGTCCTTGTCCTCGTTTGTGCGGACCGTGTGGCAGGGTTTTCCCCGCGCGTGTCTGGTCCAGTTCCTCTGTCAGTGTGGCAAGACCGTTTGCACCGCTTACCAGCCAGTGCATGTCGTCTGCATATGCTTCGCGCAGGGCTGCGCGTGCGTGTGTGTCGAATGGGTTCCAACGCCCTTCGTTGTGGGCAATCACATCGGGGTTTTCGCCCCGCTCGGCCAGAATGGTGCGCAATTGCGCGGCTGTCGGGGCGCGGTTGAGCCATTCGGCTGCTGCGTCGCGGGGTGCTGCGTGGTCCGTCGCAGCCGAGAGCATCAAATCGGGGCGCCCAGCGGACACTTCAAACGGAATCACCTCGATCTGTGCGAGCGGGGCCGCGCAGGATACTTCCGACACCACATCCCGCCATGTGCGCGGCTGGTGTGCGATGCCCAGACACCGCGCCGCATCAGGCATCTCGTGACCGCGTCCGACACCGTATGCCAGCGATGAGGCCCAGAAATGATCCAAGGCGCGCACCGACAGCACGATCTTGTCGATGCGCTGATCAAACGCCCAGATGTAACGCGCCAGACGCTCACCAATATCGGGGTAGAGGCTGCGTTTTCGCAGGTTCAAACGGACCGAGCCCATCATGTTTTCATCGCTGACCAGCAAGGTTTGAACGCCGTTGGCCTGCGCCTTTTTCAGGTTCAGCAGAATACGCCCCCGCGCGCGGCGCGCCGCCGTGAGACCAAGGCCGGGTGTGGGCTGGACCCCGGCAAACAGCCCTTTGCGTGTGCGCATGGGCCCCCAGAACCCCAGCCCGCCATTGCGCAAGTCCGCGCTGTGGCGGCGAACATAGGATTGAAAACTCGTCGTCCCGGTGCGATGTGCGCCGATGTGCAAAATGACTTTCATCTGTGCCCTTTCCGGTGGCCTACGGACCAAATGGCGCACAGGTCCGGTGCGCAAGGTAACCAAAGCTGGCATGCAGAGGCTTGAAGAGCGATTAAAGCTAAAAATGATGTGACTGGCAGTCGCAATTGGGAACAATGCCTCTACATACCCTTCATCAGGAGAGCATATGAAACACGTACTACCCGTTGTAATTGCAGGCCTTTTGGGTGGCTCACTGGCGGCTGCCGAAGGCGAGGTGACATCCGCTGACGCGCTCTTTGTCGAGGGCGAAGTGGAAGATTTGAGCCAATTTGTCTGGGAAAAACGCCCGGTTATTGTCTTTGCCGACAGCCCGGCCGATCCAAACTTTGGCCAGCAGATCGAGTTTCTCGAGGCCCGCGCCGAAGAGTTGCTGGACCGCGACGTGGTTGTCCTGACTGATACGGACCCCTCTGCCGACAGCGCGTTGCGCACCAAGCTGCGTCCCCGCGGCTTCATGCTGGTGCTGATTGGCAAGGATGGGGGCGTGAAACTGCGCAAACCGTTCCCATGGGATGTGCGCCAGTTGATGCGCGCCATTGACAGCATGCCGATGCGGCAACGCGAAATTCGCGAACGGCGCGGTGATGGATAAGGCGCACGGTCTGGAAACTTGAAATTAAGGGTTTCGTTGCGTATATTTGTGCCAAAGCCGCAACCAAGTTTGAAATGGGGATGCCAAAATGACAAAACGGACGTCACCGCATACCCGGACCCCTGTCGAGGGCGAAGGAAACCCACTGATCTGACACCACGCGCAGCGCACGGATGTGCGCCGCAGTAAAGCATGTGTTGGGCAGAACCGCACTTGCTGGCCCGGATTTTGAAAACCGTCTTCATGTGAGCTGCCGCAACAAACCGTGGAACGGACGGTTGCGCAACGCGTCTGCGGCAATGCGGCCCGCCCCGGACACCTTGGCCTGCAATTCAAGATACCGAATGACCGCCTGCTGGCGACGTTCCCAGTGCAGGTTGGCGAACGCGTCTTCGCCCATACGTGCCTCCATGCGTTCCATCCGATCCAGCAGCTGGAAAAACTCGGTCACAGGCATGATCTGCGGTTTGCTCAGGATTTCGATCTGTGACGTCAGGCGTTGCAGCGTGCCGAACTGGTGACCGTAAAACACAAACACCTGATAACTGCGGTTCTTGAAGAAATTGTCCTTCATATCCTCGATCGCGCGCGTCCAGTCGATGGGCGCGGCCCAATCGACGATAAGATCTATCTCGGCCAATGCGGCGCGGATAATGTCCCGGCGACGCTCCTGCTCCTGATTGACCTGCCGCAACTCTCCCGTCACGAAGGCCACGACCCAGCCTGCCGCAACCACTGTTGCCGCAATCAGGGCCCGCTCTTCCTCCTGTTCCAGCCACTCGACCTTGACCAACCAGTAAATCAGCCCGCCCGCGACACCGGCAATCGGCACAAAGGCCAGCGCCGCGCGCACAAAGACCGCCGCAACCGCCAAACCCGACAAGAGATAGTAAAGCGCGCCAAACCCGAGAACACCGATCACCAAAAAAGATGCGGCCGAGGCGCCCAGCCAATACAACAACGCCCCCGCCAGAGTGAGGATCAGCAAAGCATATGCAGAACCCGGCGCGCCGTGCATCTATTCGAACTCGAGAATGACTTCATCGACCGCCAGACTGTCACCAGCGGCGGCATTGACCTTGGACACAGTGCCCTTGCGCTCGGCGCGCAGGATGTTTTCCATTTTCATCGCCTCGATGGTGCAGAGGGCCTGACCGACCTGCACCTCTTCGCCTGTTTCGACATGCAGGGTCACGACCAGACCGGGCATAGGGCACAGCAGCAACTTGGACGTATCCGGTGGCGTCTTGACTGGCATCTTGCGGGCCAGTTCCGCCTGACGGGGGGTGCGCACGTGCACGACCATGTCCGCCCCGCGCGTCCGGATGCGAAATCCTCCGGACACTTTGCCGACCTTGAGAACAAGGGGGGTGTCATCCACCTGCATCACGGCAAGCTGATCGCCCGGCGTCCACGCGCCAGACACCCGCAACGCCGCGCCGTCCGCAAACCGCACTGTCGATCCGGACTGATCGGCGTCCACTGTCACGTCAAAAGAGTGGTCCTGCAACGAGACGTTCCAGTCCTCGCCCACTTTGCGTTCGTGATTGTCCATCCGGCCCGACACACGCGCACGGCGGATTTCGGCAACCCGGTGCATGGCTGCGCACGCCGCCGCGACCCGGGCCAAATCAGCCTCGGGCAATGCAACCCCTTCGAACCCGTCGGGGTACTCTTCGGCGATAAAGGCGGTGGTCATGTCCCCTTTGACAAAGATCGGGTGGTCCATCACTGCGCTCAGGAACGGCAGGTTGTGGCCAATGCCCTCAACTTCGAAACTGTCGAGTGCCACGCGCATGGCCTCAATGGCGGTGGCGCGGTCGGGACCCCAGGTACACAGCTTGGCGATCATGGGATCGTAATACATGCTGATCTCGCCGCCCTCGTAAACGCCGGTATCATTGCGCACGGCTGTCTCGCCACTGGGGGCGTCCCCCTGCCATTTGCCAGTGTCGCGCAATGGGCCTGCGGCCACCTCCATCGGCGGGCGGTACCGGGTAAGACGGCCAATCGAGGGCAAGAAGCCACGATACGGGTCTTCGGCGTAAAGCCGGTTCTCGATGGCCCATCCGGTGAGGGTCACATCGTCCTGCGTGATGGACAGCGGCTCCCCTGCGGCGACGCGGATCATCTGTTCGACAAGATCAACACCGGTGATCAACTCGGTCACCGGGTGTTCCACCTGCAGGCGCGTGTTCATTTCGAGGAAGTAGAAGTTCTTGGAGCCGTCAACGATAAACTCGACCGTCCCGGCGCTGGCGTAACCCACGGCCTTGGCCAATGCGACGGCCTGTTCTCCCATGGCCTTGCGGGTGGCTTCGTCCAGGAATGGGCTTGGGGCCTCTTCCACCACCTTTTGGTTGCGGCGCTGGATCGAACATTCCCGTTCGCCCAGATAGATGCCGTTGCCATGAGCGTCACAGAGCACCTGAATTTCGATATGGCGTGGCTGGGTCACGAACTTCTCGATAAAGATCCGATCATCACCAAAAGAATTGGCGGCCTCGTTCTTGGACGACTGAAACCCCTCGCGCGCCTCTTCGTCGTTCCATGCGATGCGCATGCCCTTGCCGCCGCCCCCGGCAGAGGCCTTGAGCATCACAGGGTATCCCACGTCGATGGAGATCTTTACCGCCTCGTCGGCGTCTGCGATCAGCCCCATATAGCCGGGCACCGTGCTGACGCCGGCCTCCTTGGCGATCTTCTTGGACGTGATCTTGTCCCCCATCTTCTCGATCGCGCCCACGGGCGGGCCGACGAAAGCGACGCCAGCATCCGCCAGAGCCTCGGCAAATTTGGAATTTTCAGAGAGGAAGCCATATCCCGGATGCACCGCCTGCGCGCCAGAGGATTTGATTGCCTCCATCACCTTGTCGATGACGATGTAGGATTGGTTGGCCGGGGGCGGGCCGATGTGGACGGCCTCATCGGCCATCTGCACATGCAGCGCCTGCGCGTCTGCGTCCGAGTAGATTGCGACGGTTTGAATGCCCATCTTGCGCGCTGTCTTGATGACACGGCAGGCGATTTCACCACGGTTGGCGATCAGAAGCTTTTTGAACATGGGCCCTCACTTGAATTGGGTAGAAAATGCAGAACGCCGCCGTGCCAAAGGGCACGACGGCGTTCTTGAGATGTTGTTTGCCGAAGCGCGCGTGCGTCAGCAGTTGGCGATGTCGAGTTCGCACGCCAGAATGTTGCCCGCTGCGCCAACCGCGAGACCGGTTGCGATGCTGCCGCTGGTGACAGCCGCCGCACCCGCGCCGACCGCACCGCCGATGATGGCCTGTTCGCCCACGGTGTCACCGCAGGCCGCAAGGCCCAGTGCCGCAACGCATGCAAGCGTGATAGATTTAATGCCCATGGTCTTTTTCCTTTGCTCGTTTTCCTTGTGGATAAACAAAGCGGAGCAAAGGTCAAACGAGATGAGGCACGGGGAGTCAGATGCGCGCCAAACTGCCGAGTCGGGCAAGTATCCGCCGGCGGACCGGCACAAAAAAAGGCAGGCAGCAGGGTGTTGGAGAAAGCCTGCTGCCCACCAGGGGAAGGGGTACGGAAATGGTACATGCGTCCGGATTTGCTCTGGGGAACCGCACGCACGATAAAATCCTTGCACAGCACAGAGCCGTGCGCATAGGGCTGTTTTGGAACAGCCGAGGTTTCAGCCAAATTTCGCCATATGCGGGAACTCTCTGGCGGTTTTGCGCCGATCATTGACCAGCCTCCCCTGCAAAGGCTTCGGGAAACGCCGCGCGGGCGACAGGTTCGTCAATGACCAGCAGGGCCTCGTAATCGGCCACATCAAATGGATCCGTGGCAGGGATCACTTCACGGCCAAACAGCCACGAAAGGCGACCCGCATCCAGATTGCCACGCTCGAAAGGCTCCGGGCCAAACTGCGCCCACAGGGCAGCCATAAACGCCGCATCCGCCCGCTTGTCCGGGGGGCGACGATCCGCAAACCGCTCGCGTCGGGTGAGCGGGGTGACCCCTTTTGGATTGGGACGACGTATGGTGAACTGGAAATCAGTGCCCGCCAGACGGCCGGGAAATCCGCGGTGTTTCAGCATGTGCTGCCCCCCGCGATCAGGGGTGTCAGAGCGGGCCATGCGGCCCGCTCCGGGGCATTACTTGAATTTGCCGGTGTGAACTGGCTCTTGGCTGATGGGCTCAGGGTCAACCACAACGAACTCTTCGTTGTTGTTGTTGCCACATGCTGCAACCAGAACCAGAAGGCTGACCAACCCCAATGCTTTGATGCTTTTGGACATCTGTCTCTCCTGTATAAAAATCTTGAGCGCACCACGCGATGCGCCCCCTGCGAGTTGAGGGGATCACGAAAACCCCTTGTGCGCCGTATACGGGAAACAGGGCGAAAAAGAAACGGCAGCGCAACGACTTGCGCGGGATGTGGCCGCAATGCCGCAAAGCCGTTCCGGGGTCTACATGTCGGGTTTCGCATCAAAACGCCTCCCATATGCAGGCATCCTCGGCGATGCGAAACGCCTCGATAAACTGGGTTGCTGACGCATCCGACTGTCCAAACGGGACCGGACGATCCATCAGGGCGACCACAATCACGTCAGCGTCGAGATCATGTTCGGTCATGTACGGGCGCGCGACCGTTTCACACAGATGTGCAAAATCGGGCTCGGCCTGCGCGTAGGACACATCGCCACCCTCGCGTGCAATCTGCGGCGCAACAAAGCGAAACCGCAACCAGCTTTCTGTGCCGACAACATCAACCAGCACATCATGCAGGCTGAGTGTCTGCCCCGACGGGACATCCTGCGCGGTGACAGGTGCGGCGAGTAATGTGAAAAAAGCGCAGCCCCGGACCCAGTACCGCACGCGGCGTCGAGCTCCTCCCTCCGGGGCTGCTGTGCGGGCGACTGACGGCCATCGCACTGTTCCGTTCGCCACTGTATCGATATGACGAAACCTCATTTTGCACCTTCTTCGCGGGTTGTAAAGTCCGCAGGTGAGGTGATCTCGATCAACTCCATATCATCCGAGTGGCGCACCTCGCGATGGACGATCCCTGGGGGCTGCAAAACGCAAGACCCGGACCGCAGCGTATGTTCCCCCTGCCCTTCGTACTCGAACACAACCCACCCTTTGGTCACGTACACCATCTGGAATTCCAGATCATGGCTGTGCCATGTGCCCGGACTTTCCATGCCCGGAACAGCGCGGATCACGTGAGCCCCATATTTGCCTGCCGTGGCTTCCTTGATCCCCAACTGGCGGTATTCAAAGAACGGTCGCAGGCCCGCACCCTCAAAGGTGCCACTGTCGGCATGTGCGATTGTAAAGGCCTCGTTTTTCCATGTGCTCATGGTGTGATCCTTGCATGTCTGACCCAACGCGTCCGTTTGGCTGCATCATTCAGCAGGGTATCGAGTGTCGCCTCGACATCCGCACTGACGGGCCCCAACGCCCGCCCTCCGGCGGTGACAGCCCATCCCGCATCGGTCGGCTCGAGGCGCACAACAGGCGAAAAACCGCGCACGTTGCGCAACGCCCGCCACATGTCCTGCCGGATTTGATGGGCAAGGCGGACGGGGCGCGCCGGAGGCAATTCCGTGCGCGTCACAACATCGAAACGCGCAGGCAGATGACGGGCCAAAGTGACCGCGCCGTCCTGATGCGTGATATGCCAGCGCGCACTCATGCGGGGCGCCTCGCGATGCAGTCGATTTCCACAAGCGCGCCAACGGCAAGGGCGGTGACCCCGACAGTGGTGCGGGCCGGGCGACGGTCTGCCGGGAAGTAGGTCTGATAGGTATCGTTGAACGCCGCATAGTCCCGCTCGAATGCGGTGAGATAGCAGCGGCATTGCAGCACGTGAGACAGATCAAGGCCAACGCCGTTGAGGATGATTTCGAGGTTGTCCATGACACGGGCCGTCTGGGCCTCGATACCGTCAGGCAGGGGTGCATCGGGTGCGTCAGGGTCCGTCGGCATTTGGCCGGTGAGGATCACCCAGCCGTCGGCTTCCACTGCGTGAGAGAACGGAGCGACCGGGCGCGGGCCGTCCGATATCATGTGGAACTCAGACATGGCGCACTCGTTGAGACAAGGGATGGAAGTCACAGACTGTCGCCCACAAACGAGGGAGACTGGACTGCTCTGATGGCAGCCTTGCCGTGATGTCCCAAATCCGCGTCATCCGAAGAACCGGACCCCACGGCACTGCGCACTTGTAAATGCGGGCTGGACGGCAAACTCGAGTTCTGACTTCGGAATAAAAGTACCGGGGTTTTCAACACGTGGCCAAACGAGGTTGATGACAATCCGGTTGTACCGCAATTCGGCAAGCTCTTGTTGTACCTGCGGCAGCAGACTTCGACAGATCGCTTTCATACGCCCGCTGATGACCGTTCTGTTGTCCGAATAGGAACCAAACAGCGCGACATCGATCCGGCCTGTCACATTTCTGGTCGACTTTGAACTGGCCCCGTCATCACGGGTCCGGGTCGACGTGATGCTGGTTGTGCCGATTTCCAGCAAACAGCCCGCTGCCCCGTCGCCAAGGTCAATGGGTTGCTTGCCGCGACACTCGCGTTCCTGCTGGGCAACAGCAGGAACGGCGAAAGCAGCGAAAAGGACGAAAAGAAGAATGCGCATGTAAGTGTCCAATCCAATGTGAGGGAGGTTATCTTTGGTCAAAGAGGAATATTGTCGTGCTTCTTCCACGGCAGTTGCACGCTTTTCGTCCGCAGGGACGCAAATGCGCGGCTCACCCGCTTGCGGGTGTTGCGGGGCTGGATCACTTCGTCGATGAACCCGCGCTCGGCGGCGACAAACGGATTGGCAAAGCGATCCTCGTAATCCTTGGTGTGCTGCGCCGTTTTCTCCGCATCGCCCAGGTCTGCGCGGTGAATGATTTCGGTCGCGCCCTTGGCGCCCATCACCGCGATCTCGGCCGTGGGCCAGGCATAGTTGAAGTCGCCGCGCAGGTGTTTGGACGACATCACCACGTAAGCACCGCCATAGGCCTTGCGCGTGATCACGGTCACCTTGGGCACTGTCGCCTCGCCATAGGCGAACAGCAGCTTGGCCCCATGCTTGATCACGCCGCCATATTCCTGGCCGGTCCCGGGCAGAAAGCCGGGCACGTCGATCAGCGTCAGGATCGGGATGTCAAAGCAGTCGCAGAACCGCACGAACCGCGCCGCCTTGCGGGCTGAATCAATGTCGAGCACACCCGCCAGCACCATCGGCTGGTTTGCGACAACGCCCACGGTCTGCCCTTCCAGACGGATGAAGCCGGTGATGATGTTGCGCGCGAACTCTTCCTGAAGCTCATAAAAGTCGCCCTCATCGGCAAGCTTTACGATCAACTCTTTCATGTCATAGGGCGTGTTGGGGTTGGCGGGCACCAGTGTGTCAAGGCTGGACTCGCTGCGCGCCGGATCGTCAAAGAAAGGACGCACAGGCGGCTTCTGACGGTTGTTGAGAGGCAGAAAGTCGATCAGGCGGCGGGCCTCGGCCAGCGCCTCGACGTCATTCTCAAAGGCCGCATCGGCAACGCTGGATTTGCGGGTGTGGGTTGTGGCCCCGCCCAGTTCCTCGGCGGTGACATGTTCATTGGTGACCGTCTTGACCACGTCCGGACCGGTCACGAACATGTAGGAACTGTCCTTGACCATAAAGATGAAATCGGTCATCGCCGGGGAATAGACCGCCCCGCCCGCACACGGTCCCATGATCAGGCTGATCTGCGGAACCACGCCGCTGGCCTGAATGTTGCGCTGAAAAACCTCGCCATATCCGGCCAGACTGTCCACGCCTTCCTGAATGCGCGCACCACCTGAGTCGTTTATGCCGATGACGGGTGCGCCGTTCTGCACGGCCATGTCCATGATCTTGCAGATCTTGGTGGCGTGAGTGGCCGACACCGACCCGCCCAGCACGGTAAAGTCCTGAGAGAATACATAGACCATACGGCCGTTGATCGTGCCCCAGCCGGTCACCACGCCGTCGCCTGCAGGTTTTTGCGCCTCCATCCCGAAATCGGTGCACCGGTGGGTGACGAACATGTCGAACTCCTCGAACGAACCTTCGTCCAGCAGCAATTCGATGCGTTCACGCGCGGTCAGCTTGCCGCGGGCATGCTGTGCGTCCACGCGCTTTTGTCCACCGCCCAGGCGCGCATCCGCACGCCGCGATTCCAATTCGGTCAGAATATCTTTCATGCTGTCCCCGCTGGTGATTTTGCGGCAGCATACAGGCACGCAGAGTTGTCGGGAACGGCCATTTGGCATATTTGCAAATTATATGCATGGAGATGGTTGCAAACTGCTAATCTGCAAAGCGCCGATACCTGTGCAAAACTGCACTGGACAGTTCAGTTGCTGCGACTTACCTCCCGTGACATGGACAATCACCCCAAGGTCCGCTTTCTGGATCGCTCCACCCCACCGCATATTTCGACGCTGATCCTGCTGGCCGGAGTGTCAGCCATGGTCATGAACATGTTCCTGCCCAGCCTGCCGAACATGACAACTTATTTCGAAACGGATTACGGGGTGATGCAGCTCTCGGTCGCGCTTTATCTGGCGGTTTCTGCCGTGATGCAGACGATCATCGGGCCGATTTCGGACAATCTGGGGCGGCGGCGCGTGCTGATGTGGGGGATCGGGTTGTTCATGGTGGCCACGCTGGGCTGCATCTTTGCCCCGAATGCCGAAGTCTTCTTGTTTTTTCGCATGTGTCAGGCGGTCGTGGCGGTTGCCATGGTGCTTAGCCGCGCGGTCATCCGGGACCTGTACGATCAGGATCATTCGGCCTCCATGATCGGCTATGTCACCATGGGCATGGCCGTGGTGCCGATGATTTCGCCCGGTTTGGGCGGATTGCTTGACGAGGCCTTTGGCTGGAAATCGGTCTTTTGGTTCTTCTTCGCGATTGGCGGGCTGATGCTGTGGCTGGTCCATGCGGATCTGGGGGAAACGGCGCAGAAATCGTCAAAATCCCTGATCGGCCAGTTCAAGGAATACCCCGAATTGCTGCGCTCTCCGCGCTTCTGGGGATACTCTCTGGCCGCCGCCTTTTGCTCTGGTTCGTTCTTTGCCTATCTGGGCGGGGCCCCGTTTGTGGGCACCGAGGTGTTTGGCATGGGCCCGTCCGAGCTTGGGTTCTATTTTGGCGCGCCAGCGATCGGCTATTTCCTCGGGAATTTCCTGTCGGGGCGTTACGCGACCACTTTTGGGGTCAACAAACTGGTACTGTGGGGGTGTATTGCCAACGCGCTGGGAACCCTTGCATCGCTGGTGATATTTGTGGTCGGCCTTGGCACCCCGCTCAGCTTTTTCGGGATGATGGTGTTTGTGGGCCTCGGCAACGGCCTTGTCATTCCCAACGCCACCGCAGGCATGCTGTCGGTGCGCCCGCATCTGGCAGGAACGGCCTCGGGCCTGGGCGGCGCGATCATGATCGGGGGCGGAGCGGCCCTGTCCGCCCTTGCCGGTCTCCTGCTGACCCCCGAAACCGGAGCGTTCCCGCTGGTCGGCATCATGTGTGCCACAGGCCTGTGCGCCCTTCTGGCGATCGGCGCTGTTTATAGGCGCGAACGGCGGCTGGCCCTTGCATGAGGGTTGCACACGCCGCTTTGCAAACCTAGCCTGACCTCGCTGCAAACCTGCAAAGGCAAGGATTCGCATGGCCAGCCCAAAACTCTATGCCGGTGCCAAACTGCGCGAGGTCCGCACCCGCGTCAGCCTCACCCAAAAGGACTTTGCCGCCAAGCTGGGCGTGTCCCTGCCCTATCTCAACCAGATGGAAAACAACAACCGGCCCGTCAGCACATCTGTCGTGCTGAGCCTGGCCAAGGAATTCGGGCTGGATGTCACCGAACTCAGCGCCGGGGACGGCGCGCGCCTTGTCTCGGACATGCGCGAGGCTCTGGCCGATCCGGTCTTTGCCGCCGATATGCCGCCGCTTGCCGATCTGCGCCTTGTTGCCTCGAACGCGCCCGCGCTGGCCCATGCATTCCTCGACCTGCACCGCGCCTACCGGCAAAGCCACGAACGGCTCGCCTCGCTCGACGAGGCACTGGGGCGGGAAGATGCGCGGCTGCGCCCATCCCCCTGGGAGGAAGTGCGCGACTTTTTCCACTACTGCGACAACTACATTGATGCCGTCGATCACGCCGCCGAACACTTTGCGACGTCCGATGGCGGGCACAGCAACATCCGCGTCGCCGCTGTCTCTGCCCTTGCAAATGCTGGCGTCACCGTCAGCTTTGAAGACAGCGACACATTGCGCCGCTACGACGCGGCAGCCAAGACCGTCCACATTTCCACCCGCACCGCCCATCAAAGCCAGACGTTCCAACTGCTGCTTCAGGTGGCACTTGTGCGTCAGGATGCACTGCTTGAGGCGACGCTCGACCTCGCCCGCTTTCACACCAGCGAGGCGCGCGCCATCGCCAAGATCGGCCTTGCCAACTATTTTGCAGGCGCGGCCCTGATGCCTTACGCCACCTTTCTGGCGGCCGCGCAATCCACGCGGCACGATCTGGAACAACTTGCCACCCGGTTCGGCGCGTCCATCGAACAGGTCTGCCACCGCCTGTCGACGTTGCAGCGGCCCGGGGCCAAGGGCGTGCCGTTCTTTTTCGTGCGGGTCGATCAGGCCGGCACCATCACCAAGCGGCATTCGGCCACGCGGCTGCA
>JBCBDZ010000079.1:0-13633 GCA_038529225.1 Pseudomonadota bacterium
GCAGCGTATACCCGCCGGGCTGGGTCTGGATCGCCAGAAGGATCAAGCCCCCGGCAATCAGAATGGTAATGGCAGATGCGCGCGGCGCACGCCCGTCCGCAACAGCCGACAATATCGAGGGGATTGAAAACCCGGCAACAAGAATGCCAAGCACCAAATACATATCCGGCGTCACGAACGCACCTCAACCTTGCTTTTGGTAAAGTTACTCCGGATCAGTTGCGAAAATCAAACGCTCATCGCACGGCGCAACCCGCAGGATGTTGGTGGTCCCGGTGACATTGAAGGGCACACCGGCGGTGACGACAATCTGGTCTTCTACGGTGCCGAACCCGCCGTCCAGCGCAGCCTTGGCCGCACTGACAACAGCGCCCTTGAAACGGTCCATAACGGGCGTGATGACACAGTTGCACCCCCAGCTCAGCGCGAGGCGGCGCGCCGTTCCATTGAGCGGGGTCAGCGCGATGATCGGCACCCGCGGGCGTTCGCGCGAGACCAGCAACGCCGTCGTGCCGCTTTGAGTGAAACAGCAAATCGCCTTGATGTTCGTGGTTTCTGCAATCTCTCGGGCGGCCGCGACGATTCCATCAGCAACCGATCCGCGATTGGCCTGCCGGCTGGCCTCTATGATCTGGGTGTAGGTGGGGTCCAGTTCGACCTCGGCCGCGACCCGGTCCATCGTCGTGACAGCTTCGATAGGATAGTTTCCGGCGGCGCTTTCCGCGCTCAGCATCACAGCGTCCGCACCTTCATAGATGGCTGTGGCCACGTCACTGACTTCGGCTCGGGTGGGCATGGGGCTTTCGATCATGCTTTCCAGCATCTGGGTGGCGACGATCACCGGCTTGGCCGCATTGCGACACTTGCGCACCAGTCGCTTCTGAATGGGAGGGACATTCTGGACGGGCAGTTCCACACCCAGATCGCCACGCGCCACCATGATACCGTCGCTGGCCGCGAGGATGGCGTCAAAGCGTTCAACCGCATTCGGTTTCTCAATCTTGGACAGAATGGCCGCGCGGCCCATGACCAGAGCGCGCGCCTCTTCCACGTCCGCAGGGCGCTGCACAAAACTCAGCGCCATCCAGTCCACGCCAAGCCTGGCGGTAAACTCCAGATCGGCACGGTCCTTTTCAGACAAAGCAGCCAGAGGCAATTCCACATCCGGCACGTTCACACCCTTGCGGTTGGAGATCACACCCCCCGCGATGACAACACAATTGGCAAAGTCGGGCCCGCAGTCCTCGACCTGCAAGCGGATCTTTCCGTCATTCACCAACAGCGACTTGCCGGGCTCAAGGGCCGCAAAGATTTCAGGGTGGGGCAGGCAAACTCGGTCACCGTCGCCTTCCGCAGTGTCCAGATCAAGGCGGAACTTTTCACCCTCTTCCAACATCTCGCCGTCTTCGTTGGCAAAAACGCCGACCCGCAGTTTGGGCCCCTGCAGGTCCGCCAGAATCGCGATGGACGATCCTGTGTCCTTTTCCACCTGCCGGATGATGGCATGCTTCTTGGCAATCTCTTCGTGGCTGCCATGGGACATATTGAGGCGAAACACATCCGCACCCGCCTCATGCAGCGCCCGGATCATCTCGTAGTCGTCTGATGCGGGGCCCAAAGTGGCCACGATTTTTACGTTGCGCATGCGTTTCATGGTCCGAAGCCTTTTTGTGGTACCGCTAACAGGGCCGCTTATTGCTCAATTCACATTTCGAAGCAACTGGCCTACACGTCCCCGCATATGGTGACATCTCTATGACATACTCCCCGTTTTCAATCCATGGTCCAGACCGGCCGGGACCTTGGGTGATCACATGCGATCATGCAACGAACACGGTGCCCGATTTTGTTGCAGGTGGGTCCCTGGGCCTGCCCGAGGCGGATATGGGGCGCCACATCGCCTATGACATCGGTGCGATGGGGACCGCGCTGGCGTTGGGCGCGGCGCTGGACGCGCCTGTCATTTGCTCGAATTTCTCGCGGTTGGTGATCGACCCGAACCGCGGCGCAGATGATCCAACCCTTATCCCGCAACTTTACGACGGGACAATCATCGACGGAAACAGACGGATAGACGCGCAAGAACGGGCGCGGCGACTCGAAACTCTGTACCAACCCTATCATGCCGCCATCGCAGAACTGGCACATGGGCGCGACATCGCGTTCCTTTCGGTCCACAGTTTCACACCACAACTGATCGGACGCGCACCAAGGCCGTGGGAAATCGGTGTGCTCTCGGCCGAGGACAGGCGGATTGCCGACCCATTGATCGGGACGCTGAGCACCCACCTGACCAGTCCGGTCGGAGACAACGCGCCCTATGCAGGGTTTTTCCCGGGAGATGCGCTCAGCCAGCATGCCCACGGCCCGGGCCGACCCAACGTGATCCTCGAAATCCGACAGGATCTCATCAGCGGACCGGTCGGACAGCAAAGCTGGGCCAACATACTGGCTCCACACCTTGAAGCCGCCCACAAAAAGGCCAATCTGTAGCCAAACCTTCTTTTGGCTCAAAATACTGCGGGGTCTGGGGCAGAGCCCCAGTCAAACGCTAAAATCAAGGAACACCGGAATGGACGCACAAACCCAACTCGAACTCGAAGCCGCCGCCTTCCGCCGCCTGCGTCAGCACCTGATGCAGGACCGCACGGACGTGCAAAACATCGACATGATGAACCTGGCCGGGTTCTGCCGGAACTGCCTCAGCCGCTGGTACCAAGAGGCAGCAGCCGAAAAAGGCATCGAGATGAGCAAGGACGAAGGGCGCGAGGCGTTTTACGGCATGACCATGGATGAGTGGAAAGCCAACTACCAAACGGAGGCGTCAGACGCGAAAAAGGCGGCCTTTGAGACCGCCTTTGAAGAAAACGTCGGCAAGAAAGGTTAGGCTTGGGGGGGGCCGCGTCATTCGTTGATGTCACGGTCCCACGTCTTGACCTGCCCGCGTCGCACACCGATGACAGAGCGCAGAACGAGTGCCGCGACCACCGACGCTGCAGCGAAGATCAGGAACAGTACAGGCAGCGTCGCAATCCATCCAAGCAGGCCAAAGGCCAGCCCGACGCCGACCACCACGGCGCCAACCGCCATTCCAAGGAAGACAAAGGCCGGCACAAACACTTCGATGATGCTCAGCACCAGCGCGGCGACGATCCAGATCCACCAAAGGCTCCAAAGATCACTCATTTGCGCACCTTTCCGGCCAACATGGCAAAAGCCTCGCCAAAGGCATCCATCGCGCTGGAGGGCAGGATAATGGTCTGCTGTCCGTTTCCCTGAGCGATCTGTGTGACCGCTTCGACCTGCTTTAGCGCGACCTGAAACTGCGCGGACTCGATGCCGTTTGCATTGATCGCCTCGGCGACAACCTGTGTTGCATAAGCTTCGGCATCAGCCGTGATGCGCCGTGCTTTGGCCGCCTGTTCAGCTGCATAAAGCTCGGCATCCGCATTCAACTCGGTGGCCCTTTTGTGGCCCTCTGCCTCGGTTACAGATGCACGGCGCGCGCGTTCCGCGTTCAACTGCTGCAGCATTGCCTCGCGTGTTGCCGCATCAAGGTTGACATCCAGAATCTCGGCGCGCGTCACCTCAATGCCCCAGTCATCCACCGCCTCTTCGACCAGAATCTTGATCTGGCTGATGAGTTGCGTACGGTTGGACTGCACTTCGTCCAGCTCCATCTTGCCGATCTCGGAACGCACGATCCCGGCAATCGTTGTCTGCACGGCACCATCCACATCACGGATGCGATACACCGTCCGCTCAGGCTCCGTCACGCGGTAAAACACGCTGGTTTCGACCTGCACGAGGGCGTTGTCCGACGTGATGGCATCCTGACTTTCGTTGGGCAATTGGCGTTCCAACACGGACACCTTATGCCGGACGACGTCCATGAACGGGACAATAAAGTTGATCCCAGGCCCAAGAACCGAGCGCAAACGACCAAACCGCTCGACTACGTATTTCTCGCTTTGCGGGACGATCCGCACACCCAGAAACAGGCACAACAGCAGAAACAGTGCGCCAAGGATCAGAATCAGATTTTCGTTCAACAGGCTTAGGATCAGGTCTTCGTTCATATCTGCACCCTCAAAAGTTAATCACATTTACATTTCTGAGATAGGCACGATGTTATTGGTTTTCAAGGCAAACTAGTTTTGAACCCGCCCACGCCGCCTCGTTTGTGGCGCGTGCAAACGGTCTGATCACACAGCCGCCTTGCGGCTTTCATCCAGGTAGATCTCGCGCAGGCGCGGGGCCACACGACCCGGGGTCCCGTCCCCAAGGGCCACGCCGTCAATCTCGACCACCGGCATCACGAACGTCGAAGCCGAGGTGATGAACGCCTCGTCCGCCGCGCGTGCTTCCTCGATGGTAAAGTTGCGCTCTTCGACCTCCATCTGCGCCTCCCGGGCAAAGCGGAGCACGGCCGCCCGGGTGATCCCATGCAGGATGTCGTTGGACTTTTCGCGCGTGATGATCTTGTTGCCCTTCACGATGTAGGCGTTGTTGGATGTGCCTTCGGTGACAAAACCGTCCTGGACCATCCACGCATCATCCGCGCCGGCCTTCTTGGCCATCATCTTGCCCATCGAAGGATACAGCAACTGAACGGTCTTGATATCGCGACGGCCCCAGCGGATGTCGTCGATGCTGATGACCTTCATGCCCTTTTTGGCCGCTGGATTGTCGGCAAGGCCGGGCTTGTTCTGGGTAAACAGCACAACGGTGCACGGCGTCGTTTCGGGGTCGGGAAAGGCAAAATCGCGATCCGCAGGGGCCCCGCGCGTGATCTGAAGGTAAATCATCCCTTCCTCAACCCCATTGAGACGCAGCAATTCGCGGTGCACTTCCAGCAAATCCTCTTTCGAGATCGGGTTGGCCATATCCAACTCATCCAGCGAGCGCTGCAATCGCACCGCATGGCCGTCAAAGTCGATCAGCTTGCCGTCCAGCACAGACGTCACCTCGTAAACCCCGTCGGCCATCAGGAACCCACGGTCAAAGATCGACACCCTGGCCTCGTTCTCGGGCAGGTATTCTCCGTTTACGTAAACTGTGCGCATCTTTATCCCCAAAGCTCTGCGCGGGGCGGGTGCACCCCGGCGTCATCAAAAATCAACGGCGTCTTCCGGTCTTCGGCCAACAAGAGCGGCCCGTCAAGGTCCACCACCGCCGCACCTTGGGCCACGAGGGTCGCAGGTGCCATGGCAAGGGACGAGCCGACCATGCAACCGACCATCACGCCATAGCCTTCGGCCACCGCCGCATCACGCAAGGCCAGCGCTTCGGTCAAGCCACCCGTCTTGTCCAGCTTGATGTTCACCACGTCATATTTTCCCTTCAGCCCGGGCAGGCTGGCACGATCGTGGCAGGACTCATCCGCGCAGACCGGCACGGGGCGCTCCATTCCGATCAGCGCGTCGTCTTCACCGGCGGGCAACGGCTGCTCCACCAGTTCGACACCGAGGCGCACCAGATGCGGGGCCAGATCGGCATAAACCTGGGCAGACCAGCCTTCATTTGCGTCGACGATAATGCGCGCCTCAGGCGCGCCGGAGCGAACCGCCTCAAGGCGGGGCATGTCATCCGGTGTGCCCAACTTGATCTTGAGCAGCGGTCGGTGCGCATTCTGCGCCGCCTGCGCCTGCATCGCTTCGGGCGTATCAAGGGATAGCGTATAGGCTGTCATCTCAGGACCCGGCGCGGCCAGCCCGGCCAATTCCCATACACGCTGGCCCGCGCGCTTCGCTTCCAGATCCCACAACGCACAGTCCACCGCATTTCGCGCCGCACCGGCGGGCAACAGATCATACAGCGACTGACGGGAGAACGCATCGGGCAGCGCTTCAATCTCGGACGTCACCGTCTCCAGCGTCTCGCCATAGCGCGCATAGGGCACACACTCTCCCCAACCGCGCAGGTCGCCATCAGTGATCACCACGCTGAGCACCTTGGCTTCGGTGCGCGACCCGCGGGAGATGGTGAACACCTGCGCCAACCGAAACACATCACGGCTCACTTCGACGCGCATCACTGACCTCCAGAACCCGGGGCTCCGCCCGTTCGAAAGCGAAACGCTCCACCGGAGCGTTTCCAGGAAGCTTTCTCACCCTGCGCCAACCGAAACACATCACGGCTCACTTCAATGCGCATCACTGACCTCCAGAACCCGGGGCTCCGCCCGTTCCAAAGCGAAACGCTCCA
This sequence comes from Pseudomonadota bacterium, assembly GCA_038529225.1. Lineage (GTDB taxonomy): Bacteria > Pseudomonadota > Alphaproteobacteria > Rhodobacterales > Rhodobacteraceae > Tateyamaria. The sequence continues at coordinate 6,208 of JBCBDZ010000079.1, forward strand.
CCGGAGCGTTTCCAGGAAGCTTTCTCACCCCGCGCCAACCGAAACACGTCACGGCTCACTTCAACGCGCATGATCCACCTTCATCTTGCCAAACAAACCTTCCCCGAAGGGTCGTTTGGCCATCCACAGCCCTACAGGTCAACAAGCGCATCGACCAACCGTCCCGCGCCGAAACGATAGGGATCCGTCGCGGGCAGGTTCATGCGATCTTCGATGTCCTGCAAACAGGCCTTGGCCGCCGCTTCCTCCAGCGCCTTGGTGTTCACCGACACGCCGGTCACCTGGCAGGCGGGATTCGCCAGACGGGCCAAAGGCAAGGCTGTGTCACGCAGCGTTTCAAGGGTTGGCAAACTAAAATGCGGCAGACCACGCATATGCGTACGGGTGGGCTCGTGACACAGCACCAGTGCATCCGGTTGCCCACCATGGATCAGCGCCATGGTGACCCCGGAATAGGAGACGTGAAACAGGCTGCCCTGTCCTTCAATGTGATCCCAGTGATCCGCATCATTGTCAGGGGTCAGGTACTCGACCGCTCCGGCCATGAAATCGGCAATGACCGCATCCAAAGGCACGCCTTTCCCGGTGATCAGAATACCGGTCTGACCCGTGGCGCGAAAATCGGACTTCATGCCCCGCTTCTGCATCTCGGCGTCCATGGACATGGCCGTATACATCTTGCCACAGGAACAATCAGTGCCGATGGCCAGCACACGTTTGCCCGTCCGCTTGATCCCGTTGGCGATGGGATAGGCAACTGTCGGCACACGCACATCATGAAGCGTGCCGCCGTTCACCTTGGCCGCCGACTGCAACTCGTTCTCGTCGCGCAGCAGATTGTGCAGACCGGCCGCCAGGTCATAGCCCATCTGCAAGGCCTTCACCAAAACCACCTTCCAGGCATCCGAAATAACGCCACCCCGGTTGGCCACGCCAATGACCAGCGTCTTGGCACCTGCGGCCAAACCTTCTTCAAGGGTCATATCCGCCAAACCCATATCCGCCCCGCATCCGGGCAGGCGGAATTGGCCAACAGCATTTTCCGGGCGCCAGTCCGTGATGCCCTGTGCGACTTTGGCGGCAAGCTGATCCGGGGCGTCGCCCAGAAACAAAAGGTAAGGTGTCTGAATCATCGGAGAGGTCTTTCTGTGCACAGGTCTGCGCGCAAAATGGCCTATTTGTGCGCCGCGTACATCGCAAAATCGTCACTCTTTGGACAAAACGGGACCCGCCGGCGTGCCGATCCGCTCTAAAACGCGCCGCTTGGCGTCATTTCGCAGCGCAACGGCACATTTGCTGCACCTGCAAAATGCGGGTTGTAGGGCGCCGCGTAATTTAATAACTGAACGGTCAAAAGCAACGCAACATTCTTGCCGAAAGGTCGCGCCATGTCATTCCGTCTCCAACCTGCACCGCCTGCGCGCCCCAACCGCTGCCAGCTGTTCGGTCCCGGATCACGCCCCGCAATCTTCGAGAAAATGGCGGCGTCCGAGGCCGATGTGATCAACCTCGACCTCGAAGATTCGGTCGCCCCCACGGACAAGGACAGCGCGCGCACCAATATCATCGAGGCCACGCATGACATCGACTGGGGCAAGAAAACCCTGTCCGTGCGCATCAACGGCCTCGACACGCCCTACTGGTACCGCGACGTTGTCGACCTGCTTGAACAGGCAAGCAACCGGCTCGATCAGATCATGATTCCCAAAGTCGGCAATGCCGCCGATATCTACACAGTCGATGCGCTGGTCACATCGATCGAGGCCGCCAAAGGGCGCAAAAAACCCATCCAGTTCGAGGTGATCATCGAATCCGCCGCCGGCATCGTCCATGTCGAAGAGATCGCCGCCGCCTCACCCCGGATGGCGGCCATGTCGCTGGGGGCGGCGGACTTTGCCGCCTCCATGGGCATGCAGACCACCGGTATCGGGGGCACGCAGGAAAACTATTACATGCTGCACGAGGGTCAGAAACACTGGTCCGATCCATGGCACTGGGCCCAGGCCGCCATCGTCGCCGCATGCCGAACCCATGGGGTTCTGCCCGTCGACGGACCCTTCGGTGACTTTTCGGATGACGACGGGTTCCGCGCACAGGCGCGGCGATCAGCCACCCTTGGCATGGTCGGCAAATGGGCGATCCACCCCAAACAAGTGGCCATCGCAAACGAGGTCTTCACCCCCTCCGAACGCGCCGTCGCCGAAGCCCGCGAAATCCTTTCGGCCATGGAAGCAGCCAAGGCCAAAGGCGAAGGCGCCACTGTGTACAAGGGACGGCTGGTCGACATTGCCTCGATCAAACAGGCGGAAGTCATCGTGCGGCAGTCCGAGATGATCGCCGGCCACTGACGCAGACGGGATATCGTCTTTGGGTCAAAAATACCTCGGGGGGGCCGCAGGCCGGGGGCAGCGCCCCCTCCACGACCTCAACATGGACGAAACTCTTGGGACGGCGGGCGGGGCGTCTTTGGCGGCAGCCAAACAGCGTCCGCCCGGCGGCTCACTCCGGCCAGACCTTGCGCCCGTCCACGCCGGTTTCGGCAATCAGCCCACGCCGCTTGGCCTCAAAGTAATAGCCACGCGCATACCACATCACGGCAGTGTCCATATCCCCATCCGACACCAGCCACGCCCCACGCAAGTAACGGGTCGCATAGCGCAAATTGGTTTCGGCATCCAAAAGATCATCGGGCTGTCCCCGAAACCCCATGCTGCGGGCTGTCGCAGGCAAGATCTGCATCAACCCGTAATAGGGTCCGTTGCGGGCAGCAGGACGGTGTGTGCTTTCGCGAATGACAACCTTCTGAACAAGTTCGACGGGAATGTCGTTTTCCGCCGCTGCCGCCTCGATCTGCGCGCGCAGTTCAGGCGTTTCATTGGGGTATAGCGGGACCTGCCGAACCGGCTCGGGATCCGGCGCAGACGTGCAGGCGGCCAGCAAAAGAACAACGGCAAAGGCAAAAAAACGCATCGGAAACAATCCTCCGGGTCGATTGCAGTCCAAACGCATTTACACCGAAGGCAAAGGCGCGAACAATCACGGATCCGTTTGTCAGCACACATCAGCAATCCCGCGCGCACACAGACGTGATTGGGCAAAGACCGGGGGGCCGTGCATTGCTGGACCAAACCAAAGGACTCCCACCGATGCGCCATCTCCTCGCCGCACTCCTGCTGATCCTCAGCGCCCCTGCCGCAATGGCCGAAATGACAGCGCGCGACGGCTGGTCGGTGACCCGCACAGACAAGCCCTTTGCGCAACTGGTGGATGACGTGAAATCCGCCGCCAAGGCAAACAAGATGGGCGTCGTCACTCAGGCCGGACCAACCGGGGCCGCGAAAAAGCGGGGGATCACCATCCCCGGCAACCGCGTGATCGGGCTCTTCAACAACGTCTACGCCGTGAACATCCTGAACCTGTCGACAGCCGCGATGATCGAAGCCCCCATCCGCATGTACGTCACCGAAAACGACGACGGCAGCGCAACGCTCAGCTACAAACTGCCCTCCACGGTCTTCGCACCTTACGCAGAGAACGCCGGGCCCGCGCTGGCAGAACTGGCCAGCGAACTGGACACGATCTTCGCCGCCATCAGCGCAGACGCCACCAACTGACACGGCTCTTCTCCTGACTGGACATACCACGAGGAGCGCGAGGGGCAGAGTCCCTCGCTCCCACACGGGCAAGGGTCAGGCACGCTCGTCCTTGGGCGATCCCATCACCACGTATGACGTGATCGAATTCACATGCGGCAAAGCGCCCAGCATATCCGTGTGAAACAGCTTGTAACTGGCAATGTCGGCACATTCCACGCGCAGCAGGTATTCGATGGTGCCGGTGATGTTATGGCACTCGCGCACTTCCGGCGCGCGGGAAATGGCGCGCTCAAATGCCTCCTGACTGGCTTTTGAATGCGCGCTCAGGCCGACACCGATATAGGCCACAAACCCACCACCCAGTTTGGTACGATCAAGCACGGCGCGATACCCGGTGATGATCCCGCGCCGTTCAAGGTCCTGTACCCGGCGCAGGCAAGCGGACGGTGACAATCCCACGCGATCCGCAAGGGCCGTGTTGCTCAACCGCCCATCGCGGCCCAGCTCTTGCACAATTCGTTCGGCTATGGGGTCCAAATCGCTCATTTGTTGCAAACTTAGGCCGAAACCCCGCATCTTTGCAATTTCATATCGGACATCTACAGCCATTTATTGTCCATGACTTTTGATCTCATACCCGCGCTCGTCGCTTTTGCCTTTGTGAGTTCGATCACACCGGGCCCGAACAACCTGATGCTGATGGCGTCGGGTGCCAATTTCGGATTCCGACGCACAGTGCCGCACATGCTGGGCATCGGAATCGGGTTTTCACTGATGGTGCTTCTGGTCGGGGCCGGGCTGGTTCAGGTCTTTGACGCCTATCCGATCAGCCACCAGGTTCTGAAAGTCGGCTCGGTTCTCTATCTGCTCTATCTGGCGTGGAAAATCGCGAACGCCGCACCTGCGCGCAAAGGCGAGGACACCGGGAGGCCCATGACGTTCCTGCAAGCCGCGGCGTTCCAGTGGGTCAACCCAAAAGCGTGGAGCATGGCGTTGACGGCGGTCACCGTCTACACGCCAGACAATACTCTGCCGGCCATCGTGCTCGTGGCGGTGGTGTTCGGAGCGATCAACCTGCCATCGGTCAGCACATGGACGATTGTGGGCCAACAGATGGCGCGGTTTCTGACCAACAAGACGCGCCTGCGCGCCTTCAACTGGACAATGGCGGCCCTGCTGGTGGCATCGCTTTACCCGGTGCTCTTTCCCTGAACATTGCAAATGGCGCAGCGCCCGGCCATATAGCGCCAAAGACCGCAGCAGGAGCGTGCGCACGTGACGCAATATCTGGAATTCGAAAAGCCACTGGCAGAGATCGAAGGCAAGGCAGAAGAACTGCGCGCCCTGGGTCGGCAAAACGAGGACATGGATGTCGCGGACGAGGCAGCGGCGCTGGACGGCAAGGCGACTGCCATGCTCGAGGATCTCTACAGGAACCTCACACCATGGCGCAAATGTCAGGTGGCCCGCCATCCTGATCGCCCCCACTGCGTCGACTACATCAACGCGCTCTTCACCGAATACACACCTCTGGCCGGGGATCGCAACTTTGCCGACGACCATGCCGTCATGGGTGGGCTGGCGCGGCTTGATGACCGACCGGTTGTCGTGCTGGGCCATGAAAAGGGCAACGACACCAAATCACGGATTGCCCGGAACTTTGGCATGGCGCGACCCGAAGGGTACCGCAAGGCGATCCGGCTGATGGACATTGCCGACCGCTTTGGCCTGCCGCTGATCACGCTGGTGGACACACCCGGTGCATATCCCGGCAAGGGCGCCGAAGAACGAGGTCAGTCCGAGGCCATCGCACGCTCGACGGAAAAGTGTCTGCAAATCGGGGTGCCCATCGCTTCGGTGATCATCGGCGAAGGCGGGTCAGGCGGGGCTGTCGCCTTTGCCACGGCCAACAAGATCGCAATGCTCGAACACTCCGTCTATTCGGTGATCAGCCCGGAAGGCTGCGCGTCGATCCTGTGGAAAGACTCCGAAAAGATGCGCGAGGCCGCCGAGGCGTTGCGCCTGACGGCCCAGGATCTCAAGCAACTTGGCGTCATCGACCGCATCATTCCGGAATCCCTGGGCGGCGCGCATCGCTTCCCGGCAGAAACCATGCAGGCCGTGGGCAAGACACTCGCAGCGATGCTGGCTGAAATGGACCAGATGGACCCCAAGGCGCTGATCGCGCAGCGGCGTGAAAAGTTCATGAACCTGGGGCAGACAGGCCTCGCGGCCTAGTGCCAGCCTCTCGAAAGCTCAATGCAAGCGGCCCGGTCAGGTCGCCAGCATCCGCAAGCCCTGAGTGACGTCAGACCGCACCGCGATGCGCAGACCGGGCTCATCCCCCGCGCGCAGGGCCGCGATGATATGGCGGTGATATTGAGGCGGTTCCGTGCGTCGCAAGCGGCCATAAAGGGCGCGCATCGTCGGTCCCATCTGCAACCACACCGTTTCGGCCATGGCCAGCATCGCAGGCGCCTGCGCGCGCAGATACAGCGTACGGTGAAACTCAAGGTTCGTGCGGATATAGCTGACCGCATCCCGGTGCGCGACAGCCTCGGCCACCGCCCCGTTGATGGTTTGAAGCCGTTCGATCAACGCCAGATGTGCACGCGGCAGGGCACGGGTCGCCAATTCGACCTCGATCAGGGCGCGCAAGGCGGCCAGTTCCTCGATCCGCTCATTGGACAGTTCCGGTGTGGACACCCGACCCGATTGAGACAACGTCAACGCCCCTTCCGCCACCAGACGACGCACCGCCTCGCGCGCCGGGGTCATGGACACTTCGTACTGCTTGCCGATCCCGCGCAATGTCAGGGCCGTGCCGGGCAGGATGTCGCCATGCATGATCCGGGTGCGCAAACGGCGATAGACCTGATCATGGGCGGCGGTCGAGGCTTCTTTTGCGGGCAAGACGGGTTGCATGGGAATTTGTGATCACATCCCGCTTACGCGGTCAATCACCAAATCGATAGCGGTGCAGGCCGTTGCCTTCGCGGCGCAACCATGCGCGGGCCTCGGCATAGGGACCGTGGATGCGCTCTACCTCTGACCAGAATGCGGGCGAGTGGTTCATTTGCGCAAGATGTGCAACCTCGTGCGCAGCCACATAGTCCAGCACCTGCGGGGGGGCCATGATCAGACGCCACGAATACATCAAACGGCCCGCGCTGGAGCATGATCCCCAGCGGGACCGGGTATCGCGTATGGAAATGCCGGAATAGGATCGCCCCAAAAGAGCGGCATAGTGATCACTCGCCCCCGCCAGACGATCGCGCGCACGGGTCTTGAGATAGCCAAGCACGCGGGCGGGCACCCTCTCTTCCGCGCCCGGCACAAATAGCACGCCGTCCTCGAACAGAACGCGGCGGCCCGTGCCCGGAACGATATCGCACAGCGCGCCTTCCACCGGAATGCACGCGCCCAATACGGCTGTCAGGTGGCCCGCAGATGCCTCAAGATGTTTGCGAATCCACGCCCGTTTGGTCTCTGCAAAGGCCAGTGCCTCACGTTCACTGGCGCAGGTGGGCAAGGTCAGTGTGACACGTCCGTCGATCTGGTTGATGCGCAGGGTCATGCGGCGCGCACGGGCCGAACGGCGCAGGGTTACGGCGATATCCGGATCCCCTTGCAGGAGGCGCGTTGACATCCCATTTCCCCTATCTGGCCATAAGGCTTTGACTCCGTGCTGGCCTTATGGCACTTGCCCAGAATCGCTTCAATAAGAGATGGCCTGCCCGCCCCCGCGCGCAACGCCGTCAGACACACAAGGATACCCGATGCCAAAGGAAGAATGGGGCACCAAACGCCTCTGCCCAACCACGGGCAAA
>JBCBDZ010000080.1:0-13539 GCA_038529225.1 Pseudomonadota bacterium
GTGCCAAGCTGCATCAACCAGTTTTCGGCCCCCACGCGCGCTTTGTCGAAATGCGCCATGATCTCTGAATTGGCGCCCAAAGCGGCAAGGGGAAAGCCACCGCCGATGATTTTTCCAAGCGTACAGATATCAGGGATCACTCCGTACTTCTCCTGTGCGCCCCCATAGGCAAGACGGAAACCTGTCACGATTTCATCAAAGATCAGCAGCACGTCATGCGCTGAACAAAGATCACGAAGGCCCTGCAAAAATCTGGGCTGTGCCGGAATGATCCGCTGCAGAGGTTCCACAATGAGGGCCGCAACATCGTCATGTTCGGATAGAAGTGACGCGACCGCCTTCAGATCATTGAACGGCGCGATCAGCATGTCGTTCGCGACACCTTGCGGGATGCCGGCGCTGTCCGGGACAGCGGTGGGAAAGTTGACCTGTTGTGCGGGAGCAAGGCTCATCTGCGCCTCCGCGCTCATTCCGTGGTAACCACCCTCGAACTTCAGCACTTTGGTTTTGCCGGTGTAGGCACGTGCAAGACGGATCGCGTACATGTCCGCCTCGCCTCCGGACGTGACAAAGCGCACCTGCTCGCAACACGGCACTGCGTCCACGATGGCTTCGGCCAGCTCTATACCCTTGGCGTTGTTGGCAAAAAAAGTCATTCCCTTGGGCAGTTGTTCGAGGACCGCTTCCATCACCTCGGGATGTCCATGACCCAGCAACATCGGTCCGGACCCGATGAGATAGTCGATGTACTCATGTCCGTTTTCATCCCACACGTGACTGCCTTCGCCTTTGGAAATGACAATGCCGGGGTCGAAATTGCCAAAACCGGCAGCGGGCAGGACAGCGCGTGCGCGCGCGATCCATTCGGCCTGGGTGGTGATTTTCTGCATGGGTCAATCAAGCTCCATCAAGGGGGTGCCAAGGATATCGGGGTCGGGTGTGACGCCAAGTCCCGGCCCGTCGGGCGGAGCAATGCGTCCGTCGTTTCGTGCTGGTCCGTCCGGGCACAGGCGTGGTGCGACGTAGCCCGACAGGTCACATGTGTTGAGCAGGGACCCTTGGGGAGTCGAGGCCGCAAAGTGCAGCGAGGCGGCCATGACGATATCCGATCCCCAGGTGCATTCCGCACAGATTTCGGCCCCCAGATGTACCGTAAGGTCCCGCGCCCGGCGCATCGCGGACAATCCGCCAAATTTGGAGAGTTTGAGCGCGACCGCATCAAGGCACCCAAGTTCGTGCGCGCGCAGAAGGGACGCAAGATCATGGGCGCATTCGTCGAGTTTCATGGGCAGACCAGTCGCCTGCCTTACAGCCGCGCAGTCCTCGATCGTTTTGCAGGGTTGTTCCAGCATCACGTCCAGATGGGCGACGGCGCGGCCCGTGCGTGTGGCGTGCAGCTTGGTCGCTCCGCAGTTCCAATCGCCGTAGACAATTGGTCCGGCACCCACAGCCTCCCGCACTTTGGCCAGCCGTTCCGCGTCGGCTTGCCAATCTGCGTCTGCGCCCAGCTTGGCCTGAAACTGCCGGATGCCGGTGCCATAGGCCTCAATTGCGATGCGCGCCATTTCATCCGGATCGATGCACGTAATGGAGTGGTAAAGTGGCATGTCTTTGCGCGTCCGCCCCCCCAGGAGTTCATAGAGCGGCAGCCCGGTGGCTTGTCCGTAGAGGTCCCAAAGGGCCATATCGACGATCGACTTCGCCGCGCGGTGTCCCGGCAAAAACCCGTCTAGTTTGCGCATCGAAGCGTCGATGCCCGTTGGCGTGATCCCCAGGATTTCCGGTGCCATTTCCGTAAGTGCGGCGGGAATGCCGTCGGCAAAGGCGGGCAGGTAGTGTGGAATCGGGCAGACCTCGCCCCACCCCGTCAGGCCTGTGTCCGTGCCCAACCGTAAAACATGAGTTTTGACGGTGTCGCAGGTCTTGCCCTCGGCCATGTAGTAGGTCGCGTGGCTGGTCAGATCGACGGACCAGAGGGTGAGTGTGTTGACCCTCATGAGTAACGCGCCTCCGGATCGCCAAGTGTGTTTTCGTCCGGATGCACGCCCAGACCCGGTGCTTCGGGCAGGTGCAGGTGACCGTCAATATTGCGCGGGCCGCGTCCGCCCGCGATGTCTTTGGTGATCATATCCTGACAGGCCCATACGGCGTAGCAATGGGCGTCGGGGATGGTCGCTGCAAGATGCAACGCTTCGGTGTCGGCCAAGACCGAACCGCCGGTTGCCATCACGAACATGTCGATCCCGTGGGCAAGTGCAACGTCGCGCATGCGTGCCGCTTTGGTCAGCCCGCCGACGCGGTTGAGTTTGATCCCGAATATTTCTGCCAATCCATCACGCGCGATCCGGGTGGCGTCCTGAAGTGTGACGAGGCTTTCATCGACAGAGACGGGGGCCGCGTGCTTGTTCGCGATTGCCGCGATATCATCGAGGCTTTCGCAGGGCTGTTCAAACATCACCGCTAGATCCTGGGTGGCGGTCATGACTTGCAATGCTTGCGCGCGGGTCCAGCCCCTGTTCACGTCATAGAGGATGATGTCGCCGGGCTGTTTCAGGCTTTCTACATCTCGGATACGCGCGATATCGCGGGCGACGTCTCCGCCGACCTTGACCGAATGCGCGATATAGCCACGGGCCCGATAGCGCGCGATGACGTCGCGCGTTTCATCCACAGACTTTGCCCCGACGGAGGAAGCGATGGGGCGCGGTGTGCGCGACCCGCCCCCCATCAGGTCTGCGATGGGTTGCCCGGTGGCCTGACCTGCAATGTCCCAGCAGGCCATGTCGATCGGGCTCTTGGCGTAAAGGTGGCCGGGCAGGGACATGTCCATTGCCCGCTCGACATCCAGCACGCGCCTGGGATCAAGGCCAAATAAAAAGGGTGCCATCGTTTCGATGCCAGCACGAATGCCCGGGCCATGCGCGGGCACATAGGTGTGCCCCCATGGGGTCCCTTCGCCCCAACCGGTGATCCCGGCATCCGTTTCGATTTTCACGAAAGTCGCATCCAGCACATCGAATTTCAGGCGGCCGCCGGACAGCCAATAGGGATGTTCAAGCGGCAAATCGACCTGATAGACCGATATGCGGGTGATCTTCATGGGATGACGACGATATTGCCCGTGTGCTCTTTGGCGACAAAGGCGGTTTGAGCGGCACGCAACTCGGTCAGCGGGTACGTGGCAGCGAGCGCTGGTCTGATTTCCCCCGCTTCGATGTAGCCAATGAGGTTGGGCATCACGATTGGATCAATGACGGTCGATCCCAGCAAGGTCAGGTCGCGCAAGTAAAAGGTGCGCAGGTCCAGTTCGACCATCGGTCCGGCGATGGCTCCCGAACAGGTGTAACGACCGCCACGGGCCAGAACGTCGATCAGATTGGCCCAGTAGGGTCCACCCACAACGTCGGCCACGACTGTAATCCGTTCATCAGCCAAAGCCGAGTGCAAGTCATCTGGCGCACGCGGCAAAACGCGATCTGCCCCAAGGGCTGTAACATCACCATGTTTAGGCTCAGACGCCAATGCAATCACGCGCGCGCCGCGCCGCTTTGCCAGTTGCACAACGGCCCCGCCGACGCCACCCGAAGCACCGGGCACGAGAACGGTGTCGCTGGCGGTGACATTGGCGCGGGTCAGCATCCCTTCGGCTGTGGAGTAGGAGCAGGAGAACGTTGCCAGCTCGGCATCCGACAGGTCAGAGACAATCGCCAGGGCATTCTGCGATGGCATCGTTGTGTACTCCGCAAAGCCGCCATCGCGTTCTGACCCGAAATAGCCAGTCTTTTCCTTGTTCAAAGGATCGTCCGGATCACGCAACCAGTTGTCGGTGATCACGCGCTCTCCGATCCGGGCGTCGGAAACGCCGGTTCCGACAGCGACGATTTTGCCGCAAGCGTCCGCGCCCTGGATCCGGGGAAACCCGATGGGCGCACCGCCCCAGGACGGGTCTTCGTCTGCTGGGGATCCATCCGCGGCATTGGTCGCGCCGGTGACCGACTTGGAATACCAACCGACCCGCGTGTTCACGTCAGTGTTGTTCAGCCCGCATGCGCCAACTTTGATCAATACCTCGCCGGGCGTCGGTTCGGGGCGTGGCCAGTCATCCTGCCGGACAATCTGATCAAGATCGCCGTGGCCCATTGTGACCATCGCGCGCATCGTTTTGGGCAGTGTCATTGAGCGGGTTCCATTGCTGCGTCGGTGCGTGGCAGCAGGCTTTGCGGATCGTAGGCCGGTACGTCTAGCACGCGCGCGGCGCGGGGTGCGCCGTGCACGACCACCCGCAAGGCGGTTCCCGGCGTAGCGGCATGCGGCGCTATGTACGCAAAGGCCAGTATCTTGCCGACAGTCGGTCCAAAGACCACGGATGCCGTTGACCCGACGACCTGACCCTCCAGCAAGACCGCCTCGCCGCCATGCCCGTCAATTTCGCCATCGGGCTCAATCTCGAGGTAGGCGCAGACCCAATTCAGATCTGTGTTCAGCGTCTTGTCACGTCCGATATACTCTTTGTCTGTGCGGGCAAAACGCAGGACATCCGCCTCGGCCAGCGTAACCTCGTTCGTGAGTTCGCCGGCTCCTTTGAACCCCTTTTCCATGCGCATCACGTTCATGGCAAAGCTGCCATAGTTCGCGATCCCATAGGGTTCGCCAGCGGACGACAGCGCCGAATAGACGTCAACCATCGCGTCAAAGGGCATATGCAATTCCCAGCCCAATTCACCTGCGTAGGACATGCGGAAGGCCCAGACTTCGTGATCCGACACTTTGATTTTCTGCGCGGACAACCAGCGAAACGACGCATTGTCGAGCCGCGCATTGGTGCAAGCCCCCAACACGTCTCGCGCCCGAGGGCCATTCAGCGACAAGGCGCCCCAACTGTCTGATAGCGCCGTGACCGTTGCATTGGACCCGTTCCGGTGTGTTTCCAGATGATCCAGAAGGCGCTGTTCAAAAAAGGCGGCACAAACGAGGTAGAACCGATCCTCGCCCATACGCACAATCGTGGTTTCCAGTTCGATCCGACCTGCGTGGTTGAGCATGTGGGTCAGAGTGATTGATCCCACCTTTTGGGGCATCCTGTTGGCAGTCAATCGGTCCAGAAGTGTGTAGGCATCCGGGCCGGATACTTCGACTTTGGTAAAGGCGGTAACGTCCATGATCCCGACGCGGGTGCGTACGGCGGCCACCTCGGCGGCGACCATGTCATCGACGGGTGTGCGACGGAATGAATAGTGGTCTTCCTGTGCAACACCGTCTTTGGCAAACCAGCGCGGGCGTTCAAAGCCGTAGACTTCCTCGTGCACCGCGCCCCTGGCTTTCAGGATGTCATGCAGGGGCGACGGTTTGACAGGTCGCCCCGCCAACCGGTTGAAATGCGGGAACGGGATTTCGTGGCGCAGGCAGTAATCTTCGCGCGCCTTGACCACCTGCCAATCCTTGGTCGCATAGCTGCCAAAACGGCGAGGATCATAGTCTCTCATCGAGATGTCTGCCGCTCCGTGCACCATCCAGCGCGCCAGTTCGCGGGTCAGCCCGGGGCCCCAACCGATACCGATTTGGGTGCCACAGCAACACCAGTAGTTGCGGACACCGGGTGCGGGGCCAATCAGCGGGTTGCCATCTGGCGGATGGCTGATCGCGCCATGCACGTCCCGGGTGATCCCAAGATCGGCAAAGATGGGCATGCGGTTCAGGCTTTCTTCGAGCCACGGCATGACCCGCTCGTAATCGGCGTCAAACAGCTCGTTCTCGGCCTCCCAGGGGCAGTGATCTTCCCACACGGTATTGGGGTTTGCCTTTTCGTAAATGCCGATCAACCCTTTCTTCTGCTCCATCCGGATGTAGCCCGACACCTTCTTGTCATCTCGAATGACAGGCAACTCACGGTCCAGGTTTTGGAATTCGGGCACCTCGTCGGTGACGAAATAGTGGTGCGTCATTGACGTCATCGGCAGTTGCAGACCCGACCATTCGCCCATCTGGCGCGCATAGGTGCCGCCGGCATTGACCACATGTTCGCAGGTGATGGTGCCGCGTTCGGTCTCTACCACCCATTCGCCGTTGGCGGCTTGGGTGATGTTTGTGGCACGGCAGCGGCGGATGATTCGTGCGCCTTTGGCCCGCGCCCCGGCGGCCATCGCCATCGTCACGTTTGTGGGGTCCACATGGCCATCATCCGGCGTGTGAAGCGCGCCAAGCACGCCTTCCAGGTTATAAAACGGATGCAGTGCCGCGACCCGCTCAGGACCGACAAGGTCGATGTTGAACCCAAGGGAGCGCCCGACGGACAGCGTGTGGCGCAACCAGTCCATCTCGTCCTCGGTATAGGCCAGTCGGAATGATCCACAGCCGTGCCACGTGACCGCCTGCCCGGTCTCGGCCTCGAGTGCACCGGAATAGAGCCCGATGTTGTAATCCACGCATTTGCCAAGGCTGAAGCTGGACGTTGAGTGGGTGATCTGTCCTGCGGCGTGCCACGTGCTGCCGGAGGTCAGTTCGGCCTTTTCGAGCAGCACGACATCCTTGCCCCAACCTTCATGCGCCAAATGGTAGGCCAGCCCGACACCCATGACACCTCCGCCGACGATCACCACGCGAGCGTGGTTTGGAAACGTATCTGTGGCCATGGCCGTATCCTTCGAGTCAGGCGCAAAAAGTGTGGACACGCTAGATGCACGTATGTACCACTGTCAATCATGAATGGGACAAATGTATCAAATCAGGTTCTGGAGCGCCTGAGCGAAGAGTGGGGCGCCTTGACCCCCGAGGCTCAGAAGGCTGCGCGGTACGTGCTGGAAAACCCGAACGATGTGGGTGTGTCCACGGTGCGCGAGATTGCTGAAGCGGCCAAGGTCAAACCCAATACATTCGTGCGTATGGCCCGGCAGGTGGGTTTCGAGGGGTATGAGGATTTCCGTGCCCCGTTTCGCGATGCGATCCGGAAGGGGGCTGTCAGTTTTCCGGACAGAGCCCGCTGGTTGCAGGACATCCGTAAATCCGGCGATCTTGGCGGCCTTTACGCGGACATGGCCGAGGCCGCGATCGGCAATCTCGAAGACACTTTTGCAGGTATCAATGCCGAAGCGCTGAAGCTGGCCGCCGATGCCATCTGGAACAGTCGCCAGGTGTTTACCTTGGGTGTCGGCGTCAACAACGCCAATGCACGCAACTTCACCTATCTTGCCTCAACCGGCATGACGCATTTTCACGCTATTCCTCGACCCGGTTCCACGGCGGTTGATGATTTGGCCTGGGCGGACAAACAGGATGTGCTGATTGCAATGTCCATGCGTCCCTACCGTTCCGAAGTCATTGAGGCACTCGACGTGGCCCGCGAACAAGGGGTGAAAATCATCGGCATTTCCGACAGTCCGGCCAGCCCGATTATCCGCGCAGCCGATCACGGATTTGTGGTAGCCGTCGACACTCCACAGTTCTTTCCCTCGTCCGTTTCGGCCATCGCATTGCTGGAAACGCTGCTGAGCTTTGTGATTGCTGTCGCTTCGGAAGAGGTTGTGGAGCGGGTCGAAACGTTTCACCATCGCCGCCTTCAGCTTGGCCTCTATCTGCGGGAGCCGGAATGAACATACACCCTGAACCCGTCCGGTCTCTGGATGCGCGATACTACACGGACCCGGCCATTTTCGCCGTGGAAAAGTCTGGCGTTCTGGCCCGGACATGGCAATTCGCCGGCCATGCCAGCCAATTGGAGAATGCAGGTGACTATTTTGCCTTTGAGATCGCCGACGAAAGCCTGTTTTGCATCAAGGGCCGGGATGGTGTCATCCGCACCTTCTACAACGTCTGCCAACACCGGGCGCACCAGTTGGTTGCTGGCGAGGGCAGCACGCGTGTGATCGTCTGCCCTTACCATGCATGGACCTATGAGTTGACGGGAGGCTTGCGTGCTGCACCTAACACCAAATCCGTGCCGGGTTTCGACAAGTCAAAGGTGTGCCTAACGGAAGTACGCACCGAGATCTTCCTTGGCTTTGTCTTCGTAAACCTCGATCCGGATGCCAAACCAATGGACGACTGGTTTCCAAACGCGCGGGCAGAACTGGAAAGCTTTGTGCCCCAGTGGGCAGACCTCAAACCGCTCGAATGGGTCGAAGTATCGGAAGCGTGCAATTGGAAAGTGTCGGTCGAAAACTACTCGGAATGCTATCATTGCAGTCTCAATCACCCGACGTTTGCGACCGGAGTGATCAAGCCTGAAACCTATGACATCCAACCCCAAGGATACTGTCTGCGCCACACGACCGAATGTGGCCCGCTGGATCAGATGAGCTATGACATCGACAGCGGTTTTGCCAACAACGACAAGTATTCAAGCTGGTTCCTCTGGCCGATGTTTTCGTTTCAGGTCTATCCCGGAAATCTGCTGAACACCTACCACTGGCGGGCGCTGGATACGGAACGCGTGGTGGTGTGGCGAGGATGGTATTCGATCGGCGGACTTGATGATGAAACTGTCCGGCGCATGGCCAAACAGGACCGCGCGACCACGGTCGAAGAGGACATTCATCTGGTCGAGTCCGTGCAGCGTGGTCTCAAGTCACGCGGCTACGTGCCCGGGCCTCTGGTTGTGGATCCAGCCAGCGGCGTGAATTCGGAACACTCCGTGATGCATCTGCAAGCGTGGATGCGTGAGGCCATTGATGGCTGATATGGCTTCGGCAGAGCAAACAAGGTGAAGGACTGGGACGATGGACACGTTTGACGAAGATCTGTTTTTGAAAGGGCTCGAACAGCGCAAAGCGACCCTTGGGGCAGCTTATGTCGAAAAAAATCTGGCCGCTGCCGATGATTTCACCCGCCCTTTTCAGGAGGCGATGACGGCATGGTGCTGGGGCTTTGGCTGGGGGGACGACGTGATCGACGCCAAGACGCGGTCGATGATGAACCTGTCGATGATCGGTGCGCTGGGCAAGATGCAGGAATGGGAAATCCATTGCCGGGGCGCATTGACCAATGGGGTCACACAAGACGAGATTCGCGCAATCATCCACGTCATCGGTATCTATTGCGGGGTACCACAGGCGCTTGAGTGCTTCCGCGTTGCGCGCAAAGTCCTGACCGAAGAAAACCCCGGCTAGAGCCTAATATCCCCGCATCGGGTCGACCACATTGAATAAGGGTTCCCCGACAATCCAGTGGTCCAGATTCTTTAGGAACAGATCGAACGACGCGTCTTCCCAACCATCAAAGACGGACGATGCATGGGGCGAGATCAAGGTGTTTGGTGCGGTCCAGAACCGGCTGTCTTCGGGCAGAGGTTCGGTTTCGAATACATCCAACGCAGCACCCGCCACTCGACCGTCCGTCAGTGCGCAAAGGGCCGCATCACCGTCGATGATGCCGCCGCGTGAGACATCCGCAAGGATCACGCCGGGTTTCATCAAGGCAAACGCATCCCTGCCAAGCAACCCACGGGTCGTTTCCGTCAAAGGGGTTGATACAGCGATGAAATCCGCACGTGGAAGCAGATCAAACAGATCTGACGCGGCATGCACCTCTTCCACGTTTTCCATTTCCTGCGGTCTGGCACGTGTGCCGATCACTTTCATGCCAAATGCATGGGCCCGTTTCGCAATGGCGCAACCGGTTTGTCCCAATCCAATGACAAGCAGCGTTTGGCCCTTGATGGGTCGGACCAAGCGCGCGCGCCAGACCTTGTCCGCCTTGTCCGCCTGCAAACCCGGGACATTGAGCGTAAAGTGCAAAAAAGCGCCCATAACGAATTCGGCCATCATGTCCGCTGCCACCCCCGCAGCATTCGTCACCGTAACCTCGGTTGGGTCCCAAACCCCGAAGTGGTCTGTCCCTGCCCCACCATTGGCCACCCAAGCCGGTCCATTTTCTCCAAAAAGTGCATCGCGCGGATAGCCCGAGGTTCCGTCAAAGCGGACAGTGTAAACGACATCCGGGCGAAACCGGGAAATCTGGTCCGGCAATGCCTCATAGGACTGACACTCTTCAACAGTGACATTCCGGTAGGCTGCGCGTGTCCTAGCCGCCAGTCCGGATGTTTGTGCATTGTGCAGCAATATGCGGACTGGATCAGTCATCTTGGTTCTCTACCTCTTTGATGCCTCGCGCACGATCAATTCCGTTCAACAGCTTGCCAAATCCGGGCACCGGATCATGAACCCCAAGGGCCCCCAGGACCTCAAACATCATTGCCTGGTTTGAGGTGACGACGGGCTTGCCAAGGGCGGTCTCGAGCCGCTCAACCGTCTCTACACTGCGCATTTCGGTGCAGGACAATACGATGGCTTCAGCGTCGGCATGGTCCGCTCGCAAACCAAGGGCGAACACGTCGTCCGGTGTCAGCGCGCCCTGTTCGTGATTGCCAAGGGCAGCCTCCACTTCTGCGCGGGCGACCGTCTTGATGCCCATAACGGCCAGAAAAGAGATGGCCATGTCGTTGATGGCAGGCACATAGGGGGAGGCAAAGCCAACGTTCTTTACCCCAAGCGCAACCAAAGCATGCACCAGCGATCCGGCAGCTGTAACAGTTCTTGCGCTGCTGTCCGTCGCAATCCGTTCTGCCAGCGCACGATCAAAGCCGGGTCCGTGCGTCAACGTGGCTGACGTGCAGCCGTAGACAACGACGTCGGGCTTGATCCCGGCCAGAAGGTGCAATGGTTCATCCAGATCGGCGGTACCAAGCCTCTGCATCTGGGCCTCATCCGGTACAGCATCTTCGTCATACCCGCCCATGCGCGCAGTGTGGATTGAGATACCGGGCGGGCACATCATCGCAAAATCGGGTTCAAGGTTGGCGTTGGTAAAGGGCACCAGAATACCAATGCGCGCCCGGCCACGAGTCTGTTTCATGCGGACTGCTCCTCTTGCCAGGATTTCAGGTGAGCGACGGCCATCAGCGTCGCCTTTTCCGGACCAATGGTCATACGCAAGGCATGAGACAAACCAGCCCCCTGTTGGCGGCGCAAGAAGACTCCCTTGGCGCGCAGGCTTGCGTCTGCGGATTGGGCAACGTTTTCACTGTCAAACAGGATCAGCACGAAATTTGTTGCGCTTGTCAGAACTTTGAAACCTGCGCGGCGCAATCCATTCGTGGCCTCGTCGCGCAAGGCGCCTGTCAGTGTACAGGTTTCTTTCATAAATGCCTGGTCCAGGACCGCAGCCTGTGCCGCAGCCTGGGAGGGTGCTGATACGTTGTTTGGGTTCATGACCTTGCGCACTTGGGCGGAGATTTGTGCCGGGAACAGCCCCCAGCCGACCCGGAACCCGGCCATGCCATAGGCCTTGGACAAGGTGCGCAAAACGACTGTGTTTGAGCCGTGCACCAAGTCCCAACAGGGCGCAGTGACATGATCAGAGAACTCGCCATAGGCTTCGTCGATCACCAGCAGGATGTCGGTGCGCAAGCCGGCGCGCAAGCGTTCCAGATCAGGTTTTGTGATACATGTCCCCGTCGGGTTACCCGGGTTCGCAACAAATACGAGCGACGTGTCAGGCTTTACCCCGGCAAGCAGTTTTTCGACGTCCACGACGCAATCCGTTTCAGCGGTCGTATCAAAGCGGGCATTCGCCATCTGCGCCGCGGTGCGAAAGAATGGATAGGCATGAGCAGGCGCCAGCACCGCGCGCCCGGGGCCTGCAAACGCCCGCGCGATGGAGCCGATCAGGTCAAGTGATCCGCCCCCGCACAAAATACCATTCGCGGGGATCCCATGAAGAGTGGCCAAAGACTTGCGCAACGCAGACCAATCCGGATCGGGGTATGCGGATGCATCGCCAAGGCACGCGGCCGCAGCCGCGATGGCGAACGGGCTCGGGCCCCTGAGGCTTTCGTTTTGAGACAAGGACACCAGATCGACGCCTTCAGGTGCCTGCATTTCAGCAAGCGCGTAGGACGACATCCGAGCGACATGAGGTACAGCGCGTGTCATGACTTCAAACCATAGCTGACCTTGCCGGCTGCGGCGCTGACATGCCCTGCGTCGATGTCGCGTTGCAGGGCCTGTCGACACCGCGTTTCGGGCGGACCGAAGCCACCGCCGCCGGGTGTTTCAAAGATCAGTCTGTCGCCGGGCATGATGCGAAACGCGCCCTTGCTTGGCAAATCCTCGCCCGTCTTACTCAACCGAATACGTCCGCTCGCTCCGTTCTCACCGCCGTGACGGCCACGCGCCGGTGTGTTCACGCGCTCGACCGACAGGAACAGCATGATCTCTTCGTCAATCGATGAACCAAGCTCGATCCGTTGACCAAGACCGCCGCGATACTGTCCAGCCCCGCCCGAGTCCGTGCGCAATTCGCGGCGGTGAATCAGAACAGGTGCAGCAGCCTCAGTAGTTTCGACCTGACTGCCCCACACGCCGCTGGGAAACGCAGTGGCAGAGAGGCCGTCTCGTGACGGGCGCGCGCCGGTTCCCCCGTTGAACACCAACTCGACAGCGAAATGTTCGCAATGCTGCGTGCCCATATCCGGGGCGTTGCGCAAGGGCAGGTCGTACATGCAGGACGCGCCTTCGGCCGGAACACAGTCAGGCAGGGCCTGAGACAGACAACCAAAGACAAGATCAGGCGTCATCTGCCCTAAGGCGTGGCGCATCGCGACCGGGGCGGGTGGTTGGGCATTGAGGATACAGCCCTTTGGTGCGGTGACGCGAAATGGTGCCAGGGACCCTGCATTGTTCGGCGTCTCTGGTCCGATAATGCAGCGCAGGGCAAAGACTGTGTAGGCAGTCGCGTAGTTCAGCGGCACGTTGATGCCTTTGGCGTTGCAAGGGTCGGTGCCGGAGAAGTCGACCAGCACGTGATCCTCTGCGACTGTAAGGCGCGCGCATAACGTGATCGCGCTATCGTATCCATCGACGGTAAGCGTATTGTGCCAGGTGCCCTTTGGCAGGTCCGCAATGGCTGCGACAGTCGCCGCGTGCGAGGTGTCGATGATGTAATCCGAAAGGGCTTGCAAATCGTCGATCCCGAATTCGTCCATCATGGCACTCAGTCGATTGGCCCCAGCTTCGCAACAGGCGATAAGGGCATAGATGTCACCTTCATTGGCAACTGGCTCGCGGGAGTTTGCCTTTACGATGTCCATCAGCAGGGTGTTTACCTGACTTTCGCTCACCAGCTTGCAGGGCGGGATTAGCAATCCTTCGTCGTAGACATCACCCCCCTCCGGTCCCATGCCGAGGCCACCCAGATCCACAAGGTGCGAAGTGCAAGAGGTAAAACCGATCACGCGGTCAGCATGGAAAACGGGCATGAGCAGCAGGAAATCGTTGAGATGCCCGGATGCGATCCACGGATCATTGGTCATGTAGATGTCGCCGGGTTTCATATCCTGCACCGGGAATTGCGCGCGCAAGGTTATCACGGCCTCTGCCATGGTGTTGATATGGCCAGGCGTTCCGGTCACCGCTTGCGCCAGCATCCGCCCTTCAAAGTCGAAGATACCGGCAGAGATGTCACCGCATTCCCGCACAATCGGGCTGAACGCGGCGCGGATGAGGGCCTGTCCCTGTTCTTCGACCACGGCCAGCAAACGGTTCCACA
>JBCBDZ010000081.1:0-13510 GCA_038529225.1 Pseudomonadota bacterium
CTTTGCCCATCTCAAGGCCGCCGTCAAAGCCAAGAAGGCGGACTCTGACATCGGCAGTGACTCGATCAAGGACGAAGGCGCGTTCCGCTCTGATCTGGCCGAAGTGGTCAAACCGCGCCGCCCCGAAGTTGGCAGCAGCCGCGCAGATCGCCCCGAAAAAGCGCGCCCGGCCCCTCTGAAACTGGTGGCCGAACAGCGTGTTGACATCGACACAGCCCCCAAAGGCCCCGTGCGCCCGCGCCGGATTGCAGCCCCCCAAGAGGTCGCAACAGACGCACAAGGGGCCGACAGCTTTGCCGACTATGCCGCGGAACTGGGCGCAAACGACCTGCCCGCGCTTCTCGAAGCAGCGGCCAGCTACCTCAGCTTTGTCGAAGGGCAGGACCAGTTTTCGCGCCCGCAACTGATGACCAAAGTGCGCCAGATCGAAAAAGAGGACTTCAGCCGCGAGGATTCCTTGCGCTCCTTCGGTCAGTTGCTGCGTTCCGGCAAGATCGAAAAGATCGCCGGAGGACGCTTTGCAGTCACCAGCGACATCGGCTACCGCCCTGAGCAGCGCGCGGCGGGTTAGGGCCCGGACCATTTCCAAGACAAAAGGCGCTTCGGTTGAGGCGCCTTTTTGTTTGGGGGGGAACCCGGACCTTTAACAGGCGCTGCGGGATATCGCGGCCATGCACTGAATATGCCCCACTGGCCATTTTCGCAAGTGAGACCCGTGCCTCGGTCACGCCATCCGGTCAAGGCTCTCCCCATTGGAGTTTCCGTTCCAGCCAGCCAAAGTGTCTGATATCAAAGCACAGATTATCGTTCCCGGGGGCCGCCTTGATCGACAGATTAACCGCGACGTTTGCCTTGAAGGTCATTGCAATTTCCATGTGCATCGGTGCGCTCACGCCGCTCCTTTTCGCAGATGGGTACGCAAGTCCAATGGATGCAGCCGTCGGCGGGATGACCGGGTTGCTCATTGGCGCAGGGTGCCTGACAGTTGAGCTGGCCTTTCTCTCCAACCAGTCGATACGATGGCTGCGGCAGACCCCGCTGATCGCGATCATCGGCTTTCGGGCTGTCAGCTACAGTCTGATCATCGGGATCGGGATTGTCCTGCCCGCGCGGGTTCTGCTTGATCAGACACTCTGGCAAGAACCCGAGTTTGCGTTCAACTTTGCGATTTCCGCCGCGATTGCGTCCGCCATTTCCACGTCGATTGAACTGCTTCGCCTACTTGGTCGTGAAGCGACGCTGGCCATCTTCACCGGACAATACCGGCGCCCGCGACTGGAAAACCGAATTGTTCTGTTTGCTGATCTGGTCGGGTCCACTTCGCTCGCCGAACGGCTTGGCGAGTTGCGATTCCACGAATTCCTGTCTGATGTGTCATACGATCTGTCCCGGCCCATCGAACGCCATGGCGGCGACGTGCATCGGTATGTGGGCGATGCCGTGATCGTGACATGGTCCACGGCGCACCCGGGGAACTATGAACGAAGTGTTGCATGCGCAAAAGACATGCCCCGCGTTCTGAAACGCAGGACCGAAGACTACCGCGCCAGATACGGGCAAGAGGCAAGGATCCGGGTCGCTTTGCATTGCGGGCCGGTTGCGGCAGGTGAAATCGGCACATGGAAAAAGGAAATCGCCTTGCTGGGCGATATAATGAACACCGCCGCCCGGATCGAAAGTGCCGCGAGAGAGTTCGGGGTGGACGTCGTGGTGTCGGATGCTGTCCGCGAACACCTGCCAGACACTGCAATCAACACGCTCTCGCAGCTTGCCGACTACACGGCGCGTGGAAAAACGGATCAACTGACGCTTTGGACCATCTCTGAATGAAAATGGGGGCAAAAGCCGGCTAGGGGACCCGGGGCGGCGACGGGCCATGCGCGCGGCCTGCAACACCCCACGCTGTCGACACGCGGCAACCGCCCTTCGGACCGACGTTCCGTTCATCAACGTCAGGTGTTTGGGCACGCCCGGCAGATTGGCGGCACCACCGCCGCCAGCAGAGTCTTTCTGCCCGAAACCGGTTCTGCGCGCGGGCGGATCACGCAAGGCGGCCGCGTGCGCCCTCATGCGACCATCGTCAACGCCGCAAGGCGCGGCGCGGCTTACCCGTCCGAATCAGGCTGCCCGATCCCCTTGAACACGAATTTCAACGGGAACGCCCACACCACGCCCAAGCCGACATAGATCAGCAACTCAACCAGAACCGAAGGTCGCTCGAACAACGTGACAAGGTTCAGGGCCACAACGATGTAGAGCGGCAACGCCACAACCAGTATCAGCAACGCCAGCCATTTCCGGGTCTTGTAACGCAGCGCCATGGGCACCTCACTCAATCAGCAAATGGATCGCGGACAAGGATCGTGTCCTCCCGCTCGGGTGAGGTTGAAAGTAGGGCCACAGGGCAATCGATCAACTCTTCGACGCGACGGACGTATTTGATCGCGTTGGCCGGCAGGTCTGCCCAGCTGCGCGCGCCTTCGGTGGAATCCGACCAGCCCGGCATTTCTTCGTAAACGGGAGTGCAGCGGGCCTGCTGATCTGCAGCGGTGGGCAGATAGTCGAGCGTCTTGCCGTCCAGTTCGTAGCCAACGCAGATTTTCAACGTTTCAAACCCGTCCAGAACATCCAGCTTTGTCAACGAGATGCCGTTCACACCGGATGTCGCACAGGTCTGGCGCACAAGGCAGGCATCAAACCAACCACAGCGGCGCTTGCGCCCGGTCGTGGTGCCGAACTCATGGCCCCGTTCGCCCAGCCGCTGACCATCGGCGTCCTCCAACTCGGTCGGAAAGGGCCCCTCGCCCACGCGGGTGGTATAGGCCTTGACGATACCAAGGACGAAATCGATGGCACCGGGCCCCATGCCGACACCGGTCGCGGCCTGACCTGCAATGACATTGGACGAGGTGACGAAAGGGTACGTGCCGAAATCGATGTCAAGCAGCGCGCCTTGCGCCCCTTCAAACAGGATGCGCTTGCCTGCGCGGCGGGCCTCGTTCATCGCTTTCCAGACCGGGGCGGCATATTCCAGAATACGCGGCGCAATCTCGTTCAGGCTGGCCAGCAATGCATCCCGGTCAACCGCCGGCAGGCCAAGACCGCGGCGCAACGCGTCGTGATGCACCAGCGCGCGATCGACGCGCAATTCAAGCGTGGCCGGATCGGCAAGGTCCGCAACGCGCACGACACGGCGACCCACCTTGTCTTCATAGCATGGACCGATGCCGCGCCCTGTGGTGCCAATCTTGGCAACAGAGTTCTGCGCCTCGCGCGCGCGGTCCAACTCGCCATGAATGGGCAGGATCAGAGGCGTGTTTTCGGCGATCATCAACGTCTCGGGCGTGACTTCGACGCCTTGGGCGCGGATCGTCTCAATCTCGTTCAGCAAATGCCACGGGTCCAGCACGACACCGTTGCCGATAACGGACAACTTGCCGCCGCGCACGACACCGGATGGCAGTGCGTGCAGTTTGTAGACCGTGCCATCAATCACGAGGGTGTGACCCGCATTGTGGCCGCCCTGAAACCGCGCGATCACGTCGGCCCGCTCGCTCAGCCAGTCGACAATCTTGCCCTTGCCCTCATCGCCCCACTGCGCGCCGACAACCACTACGTTGGCCATGATGGACCCTTTCTGATGACACCCGCGCCCGTATAGCGATGCCGCTGGCAGAGGCAAACCGATAACTGAGTTTCTTATGACCAAAAATACCACCGCCCATTGCCCGAAAGGTGGCTTTGCCGCCGCATAGGGAGGCTCCCAAAGCTTGAGCCTCGCGCAGTTTCACGGCATGACGTCGCGACATGGCATAAGGACGCATATTTTGACGGGATTTCTCTGGCGCTGGCTCTTTGCGCTCTGCCTGCTGGCGGCGACGTACAATCCGACGGACTTTAACTACCTGCGCTGGGTGCTGGAATACGGCGCGCACAACCTGTCGATCGCGGTGCTGGTCGGGTTGCTGCTGAGCGTGGGCTACATCGTCTACCTGCGCGCGACGCTGCGGTCCATCGGTCCCTTCGGCATGATGCTGGTGCTGGCACTTGTGGGCGCGCTTTTGTGGGTTGGTTACGATCTTGGCATGATCAGCCTCGACAATCCCGGCGTCAACACCTGGCTCGGCCTGTTCGCCCTGTCCGTCGTGCTGGGCGTCGGTCTCAGCTGGAGCCATGTGCGCCGCGCATTGTCCGGCCAGGCGGACATGGACGATGTGGATGAATAGGAACACTTTATGCGTGTGTTGACAGACCGCGTTTCGTCGTAGTCACATCCGGGCTGTCCGCCTGCCTTGTCTTGCGGCGCAATCGGGGTTTGACCCGGTTTTGGATTGATACGGAAAAGGTTTGAAAAGATGCTTGGTAATATCGGCGGCGAAGTCGGCAAGATGCTGAAAACACTTGATAAAGACAAGAAGTTGTTTGACGGGTTGTTAAAGGACGCCAAGGGCGACAAAGAAATAGAGAGCCTGATGAAGTCCATGCAGAAACTGATGAGCGACAAGAAAAAGCTGCTGCAGGACGTCGAAAAGGCGGTCAAAAAGAAAAAGTAGAAGGCCGTCCGATCGCCTGCTCAGGGGCGCATGTTGGGGTTGATCCTGACAGGTGCCCCATGGGGCGTTTCGAGATACGCCGCTTTCCACGCGTCGCGCATGTCCTGCACGGCGTCCGGATGCGCTGCGTTCGCCTCGGCCAACAGCGTTTCCAGCGTTTCCAGCCACGCCGCAAAATAGTCGTCCCCGCCGTTCAGTTCGCGCTCCAGCCCATGCCGTTTCAGTGTTGCACCAAACCGCGCCGCCCAATCCGGCCAGTCAAACAGTCCGGTTTCACTCAAGTGCACGGTGAGTGCGAACAACTGCGCATGCCATGGCGCCTCGAACACCGGTTCCGGGGTCATGCCGGCTCCAGATAGCTGTCCCACAGGTCAAGGATCACCTCGTCCCGCGGATGCTCAGGATCCGCCCAGATATCGACCGCGCGCAGGGCAATAGCATAAAGCGGTTCGGGCGCTTCGCCCAGACCATGGGCGTTGCTGTCAGGCAGCACGTGGCTGCCATGCATCCGCACAACGCGCCCTTGCGCGCCGGACGCGTAGGCCGGCAGGCGCGTGTGCCCGCCCCGTACGTATACATTCTCAGACTGGGCGCGCAGACGCACGGCGTCCCCCACAGCAAAACGCGGCGCGACGGTGCCGGGCCGGTCTGCGGGTCCACCTTTGGCCAGAACACCTGCAACTGCTTCGGCCTTCAACGCCTTGTCCGCCAGCGGGCTTTGCCCCTGCGCCTGCCCGGATGCAAGTTCCTCGCGGCGCACTGCGCCAGTCTCCACCAGCAGGTCGGCAAGGGCCGCGATCCATTTTTCATAGTAGACAAAGCGCGCGTAATCCTTTGGGGAAAGGCACTCGCGGGCATGACGCGACACATCGATGTTCCACAACCCCAGACTCCCGCAGGCCAAAGTCAGGGCCAATGCGCGCGGATGCCAATCGGCGTGGAACCTCACGTCTTCGGGTTCAGGGGTCACCGGACCATCGCCAAACCGCCCGCCCATGTCGTGGATGCGGGTCATGATGCACCGGCAAGGCCGCAGCCGATCATGGAATCGCGGCTGACCAGATCGGCCAGCGCACCCGCGTCCAACCCTTCGGTGCCGTCGGGGCGCTGTGGCAGGACGAGGTAGCGGACCTCGGCGGTCGAATCCCACACCCGCACCGCGCACCCCTCCGGAAGCGTCACACCGAACTCGGCCAGCACGCGGCGCGGCTCGCGCACGGCGCGGGCCCGGTAAGCGTCGGATTTGTACCAGCCCGGAGGAATCCCAAGCAGCGGCCACGGGTAACAGGAACACAGCGTGCAGACGACCATGTTGTGCACGTCATCCGTGTTTTCGACGACCACCATATGCTCGCCCTGACGGCCATAGAACCCAAGCTCGGCGAGCACCGGATCGGCATCCTCCAGCAGCGCCGCCTTGAAGTCGGGATCGCTCCATGCCCGGGCGACAACCGCGGCCCCGTTGCGCGGGCCTATCCGGTTTTCATACGTGTCGATGATCTCATCCAGCGCCGCCGGGTCCACAAGCCCCTTTTGCGTCAGGATGGTTTCCAGCGCCTTGACCCGCAGCGCAGGGTCCGAAGGCAGCAGGGCATGGGCGTGGTCGTGCTCTGTATGATCATGCGGCATGGGCCAACTCTGCGCGCTGGCGCCACGAAAATCCAGCCCCGGAAATCCGGGTCTGTCACCACGTCGCCACATTGGCACGAAAGGCGACTTGCGGGGCACTGCATTTCTGCATAGATACCCCCAATCGCGCAGCAAAGGCCTTGATCCCCCTCCATGGAAAACGTCGTTCTCATCGTCCACCTGTTCCTCGCCCTCGGCCTGATTGCCGTGGTGCTGATGCAGCGCTCCGAAGGGGGCGGCCTGGGCATGGGCGGCGGCGGAGGGGCAACCACGGGGCGGCCTGCGGGGACGGCCTTGGGCAAGTTGACCTGGGTGTTGGCGACTGCGTTCATCATCACGTCGATCACACTGACGATCATTGCCGCGCAGAAAGCGGCAGGCACGTCCGTCATCGACCAGCTGGGCATCACGCCGCCTGCGCAAAACGCACCGGCAAACGATCTGGTGCCGCCCGGCGGCGATCTGCTGCCACCCACTTTGGGCGATGATGCACCGCTTGTCCCCAGCGCCGACTAACGAAATCTTGAGGGCAAACAACGCGCTACAACATCATGTAGCGCCACACTTGCCCCTTTGAAACGAATCCTGCTATACTGAGGCCCCGTGGGGAAGGCTTTATCAAGCCTCCCGCAAATGGCCTTTTGCCAGAGAAGAACCACGGGAGACTCCACACCATGGCGCGCTATATTTTCATAACCGGCGGTGTTGTTTCCTCCCTTGGAAAAGGCCTCGCGTCCGCCGCTTTGGGCGCGCTGTTGCAAGCGCGTGGATTCTCCGTGCGCTTGCGCAAGCTGGACCCGTACCTGAACGTCGACCCCGGCACGATGTCGCCTTTCGAGCATGGCGAAGTGTTTGTGACCGATGACGGCGCCGAGACCGATCTGGACCTTGGGCACTACGAACGCTTTACGGGTGTGGCGGCGCGCAAAACCGATTCCGTGTCTTCGGGGCGCATCTATTCGAACGTGCTGGAAAAGGAACGGCGCGGCGACTACCTTGGCAAAACCATCCAGGTGATCCCGCACGTCACCAACGAAATCAAGGATTTCATCGGCATCGGGGACGACGAGGTCGACTTCATGCTGTGCGAGATCGGTGGCACGGTGGGCGATATCGAAGGCCTCCCCTTCTTTGAGGCGATCCGCCAGTTCTCTCAGGACAAACCGCGCGGCCAGTGCATCTTCATGCACCTCACGCTCCTGCCCTTTATCAAGGCCTCTGGTGAGCTCAAGACCAAACCCACCCAGCACTCGGTCAAGGAACTGCGCTCGATCGGTATCGCACCGGATATCCTCGTCTGCCGCTCCGAAGGGCCGATCCCGGTCAAGGAACGCGAGAAACTGGCCCTGTTCTGCAACGTGCGCCCGGAGTCGGTGATTGCCGCACAGGACCTCGGCACGATCTACGACGCCCCCCTCGCCTATCACCGTGAGGGCATGGACCAGGCGGTGCTGGACGCATTCCAGATTTCGCCAGCCCCAAAACCTGACCTCACCAAATGGCACGATGTCAGCGACCGTATCCACAACGCCGAAGGTGTGGTGAATGTGGCCATCGTCGGCAAATACACCCAGCTTGAAGATGCCTACAAATCCATTGCAGAGGCGCTGACCCATGGCGGCATGGCCAACCGCGTCCGGGTCAAGGTCGACTGGGTGGACGCCGAGTTGTTTGACCGCGAAGACCCGGCCCCCCATCTGAGCGGGTTTCACGCCATCCTTGTCCCGGGTGGTTTTGGCGAACGGGGCACCGAGGGCAAGATCAAGGCCGCCGAATTCGCCCGCACCCGCAATGTGCCCTACCTCGGCATCTGTCTGGGCATGCAGATGGCAGTGATCGAGGCAGCACGCAATGTGGCGGGGTTAACGACCGCCGGTTCCGAGGAATTTGACCATGAGGCCGGGAAAAAACGTTTTGAACCCGTGGTTTATCACCTCAAGGAGTGGGTGCAAGGCAACCACAAGGTCGAGCGCAAGGTCGAAGATGACAAGGGTGGGACAATGCGCCTTGGCGCCTATGACGCGGTTCTGACCGCCGGGTCGCGGGTGGCAGATGCCTATGGCACGACATCCATCGACGAACGTCACCGTCACCGCTACGAGGTGGACATCAAATACCGCGACCAGCTGGAAAAGGCCGGGCTGAAGTTCTCGGGCATGTCCCCGGACGGGCGTCTGCCGGAAATCGTGGAATGGCCGGACCACCCGTGGTTCATCGGGGTGCAGTTCCACCCGGAACTGAAATCCAAGCCCTTTGCGCCCCATCCGCTGTTCGAGGATTTCGTGCGCGCCGCCAAAGAGGTGTCGCGACTGGTCTGACCCCGACCGACTGACCCCCTTCACGAAGCTGTTACGGCGGTTTATCGTGTGCGTCATGGCCTTACCTTTTGTCTGAACCTTTCAGAGGAGACACGTCCATGACCACCCCCTCGATTGCCCGCCGCACCGTGCTTGCCACAGGGGCCGCGGCCCTTCTGACCCCGACCACCGGGCTGCTGCCTGCGCGCGCGGCCAGCGTTCCGCCGACACCCACGATGCGCGGCGGGGCCAACAACTACCGTCCCGGCGCGCCCATTGTGGATCGCATCGGCGGCGGAGGGTTCCTCATGACAGGCAGCGTACGCCGCGCCGGAGACGGCGCGCCCCTGCCGGGCATGCGCATCCAGATGTGGGCGCACACCACCGAAGGGCATGAACGGGACGAGCGCAGCCACGGGGCCACCCTCACGGATGCCAACGGCACCTTTCAGATGGACATGCCGCAGATCGTGCCCGCTCTCGGGCAGGCACACGGGCATCTGGGCTATGACAACGAATACGGGACCGGCGGCTTTCAGACCGTGTTCCTGCGCCCCCTGTTGCGCCGATCGTCGGACACGACGCTGCACGTCGAATTCGTGCTGCAACCCGTCTGAGGCACACCAATTCCGAAAGCCCGCCCATGCGCACCGCCCTGATCTGGACC
Organism: Pseudomonadota bacterium; assembly: GCA_038529225.1. Classification (GTDB taxonomy): domain Bacteria; phylum Pseudomonadota; class Alphaproteobacteria; order Rhodobacterales; family Rhodobacteraceae; genus Tateyamaria. Next base: position 9,147 of record JBCBDZ010000081.1, read on the forward strand.
GCGCTGGCCCTTGCCTTGGGCGGGCCGCTTGTGGCGGCCGGGTTCAGCCCGCAACTGCAATGGCGCAACGGCATTTATATCGCCTCCGGCTTTGCCGGGATCCTGGCGATGGGCCTGTTGCTCGTCCAACCGCTGCTGGCCGCCGGCGATCTGCCAGCCCTTGGGCCTGCGCGCAGCCGCAAGGTGCACCGCGCCATAGGCGCGCTGCTGTTTCTGGCCGTTGTCGGGCATGTCGCAGGACTTTGGCTGACCAGCCCGCCTGACGTGATCGACGCCTTGTTGCTTGCCTCGCCCACCCCATTCTCGGTTTGGGGCGTGATCGCCATGTGGGCGGTGTTCGGCGCGGCACTGATGGCGGTTCTGCGACGGCGGGTCCGGGTCCGCCCCCTGACATGGCGGCGCGTGCATGTGGGGCTGGCGGTGATCATCGCAACCACCACCGTCGCCCATGCTGCGCTGATCGAGGGCACCATGGAACTGACCACCAAGGTGGCGCTCAGCATCCTTGTGCTGGGCGCCACCGCGCGTGTGGCCTACCTCACCTGGCGGATGAGCCGGAAACGCACGCCCGGTCGCCCGTTATAGGGGCGGGCGTCACACAGCCCGACGGAACCGCAACAGGATGTGACCCGTCCGCAATCTGATCCGCCAGAAAACGCGGCAAACCCCGTTTCGGCCTGCCCGTCCTGCACGAAACAAGGATGTTTCAACACGATACCAAATCACACCAATCACCTGCAATTGCTGGGGAATGGCAGGCCACGGGCCACCACCTGAAATAGAATGCCGGATCAGCCCCCTCTTAACTTCGCACCCGTTTGCGGCTAGCCTGCATCTGCGGAATTACCCGTGGGGCAAAAAACCATGCGACGTAGCTTTTTCAAAGGGGCAGCGGCAGTGACTGGAATGCTGCTCCTGCTGTTTGCAGTCCTTTTTGTTGCAGAGACTGTTTTCACGACTGAAACGGCGAGTGACACGAGTGCGGAGCCATCCTATTCGGTCGAACTGGATGGCGTCGAAGAAACTGCAGCCGAAGAGGAGTGGCAGGGAGTCGGATCACTCCTCGATTTGGCATCAACGATAGGCGGCGAAGCGTCTGGCAACACGTTTCGCAAATGCGCGGCCTGTCACGGGTTGGAACCGGGTGTGCACGGGGTCGGGCCGTCGCTTTACCGGATTGTCGGCAAGGATATCGCATCCACACCGGGCTTTTCCTATTCTGCGGCCTTGTTGAGCCTGCCCGGCGTGTGGACCGTCGAGGCGCTGGACAGCTACCTCGCAAACCCCAAAGGGTACGCGCCCGGCACATCCATGGCATTCGCCGGTCTGCGTGATCCGCGGGAACGGCTTTCCGTGATCAGCGCAATATTGGACGCATCCGTCGTGGCGCCGCCGCCTCCGCTTGAACCTGACCTCACAATCCCTGCACCGGAACCGCAGCCAGTTGGTGTTATCAATCCGGCGCAACCGACGGTCATCGGCCCCAGTACCCCGTCGACCCAGCCAAGCGATCCCTGGGCCGATCTGGTGGAATCTCAACTCAAGTCCGCCGACATCGCCTTCAATCGCCCCGATACCATGCAGTTGGGTCAGGCAACCTCGGTCGAACTGGTCCTGTCCCCGGCGACGGCACCGCGCGCCCCGGTTGCCGAAAACGCATCGACCCAGGACGTGGCCGAAAGCATTGGCCTCTCCAGCGCCCTGCCCGGCACAACGCAGGTGGTCGAAGATGTGCAATACGCGCTCCTGATGGAGGCGGAGATTTCCGGACTTGGCTTTGACGTGCACCCGCCCGGCCCGCAGCGCCAGACTGTTCTGCCCTTTCAGGCCGCCAAATGGGTCTGGACCATCAAACCGAAATCCGCTGGCAGCGATCAGGTGTTCACCGTCAACGTGAACGCCATCATACAGCGCGACAACGAAAACTTGCCGCCTGTCCGCATCACGACATTTACCGAACGGATCACGGTTGAGGTGACGTTGATGCAGCAAATCCTGAACTACGCCCAGCAGTTGACGACCCTCAACGCGGCCATTGCGGGTGTTGGCGGTACGGTCTTTGCTGTTGTCGCATGGCTGTGGGCGCGCACGCGCAAGAAAAAGAAACCCGAGCCCGCCAAACCCAGCGAAGTCGTGGTGACCCACAAATTCGAACAAGACACCTAGGCGGCTCCCCCCTGTTGGGGTTAACTTTTCGACAACACGTGGGAGCGTGCGTCCTGTTGACTCCGCCCTTTGTGCACAAGTGGTGCCCGTGCGGTTTACGAGCGGTACGTGACCGTTTTGCCATGTTTTGCTGGCCTTGACACACGGTTCGCACCAATGGCGCGCCCGGAGCCGTTAACCGTTGCGTGTTGGCAAGCCCGCGCTCATAAGCGGCACATGCTCAGCTACCAACATATCTACCACGCCGGAAACCTTGCCGATGTACACAAGCACAGCCTGCTTGCGTGGATGCTGGACTACCTCACGCGCAAGGACAAACCGCTCAGCTATATCGAGACCCATGCAGGTCGCGCGATCTATGATCTGAGTGCGGATGAGGCGCGCAAGACCGGTGAGGCGGCCCAAGGTATCGCGCGCGCCAAAGCATGGTTCGCCCCCGACCATCCCTACATGCGCTCCTTGCAGCAAGCCACTGGTGCACATGGAAAAAACGCCTATCCCGGCTCTCCCATGATCGCCGCCCGGACGTTGCGTGATATGGACACGATCACACTGGCCGAACTGCATCCGACCGAATATCTGAACCTCGAACTGGCCTTGCCCACGGCGACCTGCCGCAAGGCGGACGGCTTTGCCATGGCCCATGCGATGCTGCCGCCAACCCCACGCCGGGGCCTGATGCTGATCGATCCCAGTTTTGAAATCAAGGACGACTATCAGACCATTCCCGGCCATATCAGGAAATACGCCCGCGCATGGAATGTGGGGATTATTGTGTTGTGGTACCCGATCCTGACGTCCGGTGCGCACCACACCATGCTGAAAACGCTTGAAAACAACCACCCGGATGCATTGCGCAGCGAAGTCCGCTTTCCGCCTGCGCGCCCCGGGCACGGCATGGTGGGCTCCGGCCTCTTTGTCATTCGCCCGCCCTTTGGACTTGCGAGCGAGGCCGCAACATTGAAAACTCACTTTGACGCATTGAAGTGAGGAGCCCGGCCCATGTTCGAACGCCTGTTTCCAAAACGGCCCAAGGAAAAGCCGACCCTGCCGGAGCCCACCCCGCAACTGGCGCTCGGGGCGCTTTTGGTGCGCATAGCCATGGCCGACCGTGATTACCGAGCCGCCGAAGTTGGGGCGATCGACAAAATCCTGTCTACGACCTTTGGCCTGAAACCGCTGGAGGCCGCCAAGCTGCGGGCCACATGCGAGGCGCTGGAACGGCACGCGCCGGGCACGCCAGAATACGCTGAAATCCTCAGGGAAACAGTGCCTTACGATGACCGCCTCATGTTGGCGCGCTGCATGTGGCAGGTGCTGCTGGCCGACGACGAACACGCCGATATCGAAGAGGCGATGTTGCACCAGATCGAGGCCGCCATCGCCATTACGCCCCAAGACAGTGCCGCGATCAAGTCGCGTGCGCTTGGCTAATCAGGTGAGCGTGCGTATATGCAGGGCATGTTTCAAGATCTCCTTAACCGACTGATCCAACCCGAACCCGCCCCGATCGCCGACGCGGATGCGCGCCTCGCCCTCACCGCCCTGCTGGTGCGCGTGGCCCGGTCAGACAACCACTACAGCAGCGACGAAAAGGCGTTGATCGACCAGATCACGCAGGACCGCTATGGCTTGGCACCGGCAGAGGTGACAGCCTTGCGCACAGAGGCCGAAGCGATGGAGGGCGCCGCTCCGGACACGGTCCGCTTTACCCGTGCCATCAAGGACGCCGTCGCCTACGAAGACCGTCTGGCCGTGATCGAAGCACTTTGGAAAGTCGTGTTGGCCGACGGAAAACGCGCCAAGGAAGAGGACGCGCTCCTGCGCCTTGTAACCAACCTTTTGGGCATTTCCGACCCCGACAGCGCGCGCGCCCGTCAACGCGTGTCGCAGTGATCGCTTTTCTCGGCATGTATGACATGCCACATGCAGCACCTGCATATGACCGGCTGTGGACGTCGATCCGCGACACCCTTGGCACCGGACCGGACGCCATCGACCGCACTGTTGATCCTTGGACAGCGTGGCAGTCGCCAGACCTTTTGCTGGCGCAGACCTGCGGCCTGCCCTACCGCGCACGCCTTTTCGATCAGGTCAATCTGGTGGGCACGCCTGATTACGGCCTGCGAGACTGCCCGCAGGGGTTTTATTACAGCTACATCGTGCGCCGCCGGGGCGAACCCCGAAACATGCGCGAT
>JBCBDZ010000082.1:0-13508 GCA_038529225.1 Pseudomonadota bacterium
ATCACGATCTGCTCATTGCCCATCACCAACCTCTATTTACAAGGCCGCACGGACGGCACACCGGACAGGCGCGGGATCACACGGTTACGCGAATTGCGCGACGCAGGTGTCAAAGTCGTCGTCGGTTCGGATAACGTCGGCGACGCCTTCTGCCCACTGGGCGCTCATGACCCCCGCGCCGCGCTCGCATTGGCGTGCGTCACCGCACATCTCGACCCGCCTTTGGGCGACTGGCTGAGCATGATCACCACCGATGCCGCAACTGCCCTTGGGCACACACCTCTCACTGTGGATGGCGCGCACCTGTCTGACCTGCTCACCTGCGATGCCGCACACACCGCCACCCTCATCTCTGGGCGCACCGCCCTGCATCCCGCAACGGAGACGCTGACATGACCTCCCTATCCGGCAAGACCGACATCGATTGGGAGGCCTTCGCAACCCAAATCGCGCCGGTCGAAACCATCACAGAACCTGTCCTGATCAAGAAACGCAGCCGCGACTTCTTCTGGTATTCTCCAATCCTGAATGCCGAGTTGAAACGCTGTTTTGGCGATCTGGTTGCGCGACCCAAAACAGCCGAAGAGATGGCGCGCACATTGGCCGTGGCCTACGCCCATGACGCACCCATCGTGCTGCGCGGCGGAGGTACCGGGAACTATGGGCAAGCAGTGCCCATGGACGGCGGACTGATCATCGACACGACGGCCATGAATAAGGTGCTCGAGGTTGGCGATGGCTATGTGAAGGCACAAGCCGGTGCGCTGATGGCCGACATCAACACCGCTCTTGAGGCCTCGGGGCAGGAGATGGCCATGTTCCCATCCACCAAGGATATCGCCACGGTCGGTGGGTTCGTCGCGGGCGGCAGCGCCGGAATCGGCTCCATCGCAAACGGCGCGTTGCGCGATCCGGGGAATATCGTGTCGCTGACGGCAATGAGCGTCGAGGAAAGGCCAAAAGCCCGCGTGTTCGATGGCGCGGACGCCCTGCACATCCACCACGCATGGGGACTGAACGGGGTGATCACGGACGTCACACTGCGCACGGTTCCAAATCGGGACTGGGTCGGGTGCATCGCCACCTTCGACACCTACGAAGCAGCCTATGCCGCCGGGCTTGCCATCGCTGAGGCCACGGACATCGCTCGCAAGCTGCTGACCACAGTTGATGCAAGGATCTGCGCCTACTTCCCCAAGCTTGAAGGACACATCCGGCCAGAAAAGCACCTGATTGTCTCGATGATCCCGATAGAAGATCGCGAGGCCTTTGCCGCATTGATCTCCGCAAAAGGCGGTCATGTCGACCTGATGCTCACAGATGACGAACGCGAGGCCGCAGGCCTGCCCCACGTCTATGACTTCAGCTACAACCACACCACGCTGCAAGTGCTGAAGGCAGACCGATCTGCGACCTATCAGCAAATTGGCTGCCCGGTCCCACCTGATCCCAAGGCGATCGCAGCCCTGCGGCCGAAAATCGGCGATGACGTGTGGATGCACCACGAATTTGCGCGCGTCGGGGGCGAGATCGTGACCTTCGATCTGCCGATCATATGGTTCACCACATCCGAACGGCTGACTGAAATCAACGCCACCTACGAGGCGAATGGCTTTGCAGTCTACGACGCCCACACATGGAACGTCGAAGGCGGTGGACTCAAGGCCGACTACAATCACCTGGCGTGGAAAAAACGGATGGACCCCAAGGGCCTGCTGAACGCGGCCAAGTCACGGTTCTGGGCCGATGTGGCGCACCTCGACGCAGACACCATCCAATCTCTCAATCAGACGGAGACCGAGGCCTCATGAAAACAACACCACTGACAGACACCTTCGGGGTCGAAGTGCACGACGTCGAACTCGCCGAACTCGACGCGCAAAGCTTTGGACCCGTGCGCGACGCGTTCGAAACCCACTCGGCCCTGTTGTTTCGCAATCAGACCATCGACGACGAGGCGCATATGCGTCTGGCTTTGATGTTCGGACCAATCGAGAACCGGGAAACAGACACGCTCGAAGTCGATGAGGATTTCAAAGTCCCGCGCGTCAGCAATGTGCGCGAGGACGGGTCCGTCACAGGCGAAATGGATCTGCACACGCTCAACCTCAAGGCCAATATGCTGTGGCACGCCGACAGTACGTTTCTGCCGATTCCGGCCCTCGTCAACATCCTGATCGGGCGGGTCGTGACGCAAACGGGCGGGGCCACCGAACTGGCCTCGACCCGCGCGGGGTGGGCGGACATGCCAGACAGTCTCAAGGACCGCATCCGGGATCGTGCGGCCTGGCACCGCCTGTCCCACAGCCGGGCGCGGATCAGCCCCGAACTGGCCGCACTGCCGATGTTTCACAAATGGCCCGACCAGCTTTGGAATGCGGTCTGGCGCAATCCGGTCAACGGGGCCGAAGCGCTGTACATCGCCAGCCACGCCTTTGCGATTGAAGGGATGGAGGCCGAAGAGGGCACCAAACTGATCGACGATCTGATCGCCTGGGTCACACAAGACCAGTACGTTTACAGGCACCAGTGGCAGGTCGGAGACGTCCTCATTTGGGACCAAAGGGCGGTTTTGCACCGTGGGACGGCGTGGAATTACAAAGAACCCCGTGTTTTATCGAGTATTTGTGTATCCGCGACAGCGACGGATGGGGTTGACGCCATGCGTCCTATCGTTTGAACTATTTGCGATCCCCCGAAAGTGGGGTGTCGGAGTATAGCAGGGAAACTGCAACACCAATCGTCGGGGCACTCACCTCGACTTATAAAGGCGCGGACATGATTTCGCGCCGCCAACAGAGAGGAAGAACATGACATTTTTGACACGTACCGGCAAACCGTTGCCGCAATCCGTGCTGGACTCGGCCAAGAAGGTCGGCACCGATCCGGTCAATCGCCGCGAGTTTCTGGCCATGGCCAGCGCCTTCGGTGCGACCGCGGCAACGGCCTACGGCATGCTGGGCCTGGCTGCCCCCGCTCAGGCGGCAGCACACCAGATGGGCGGCACTGTGCGCATCCAGATGGAAGTGCGCGGCCTCAAAGACCCGCGCACCTATGACTGGTCGCAAATCGCGAACTTTTCGCGTGGCTGGCAAGAGTATCTGGTGCACTACGAAAATGACGGCACATTCACCGGCAAACTGCTGGAAAGCTGGGAAATCAACGACGACGCGACAGAATACACGCTGAACGTGCGCAAGGGCGTCAAGTGGAACAACGGCGACGATTTCACAGCCGAAGACGTGGCGCGCAACATCGCCGGCTGGTGTGAAAAGGACGTTGAAGGCAACTCGATGGCCGGTCGTTTCGCGATCCTGATCGATGCCGATACGAACAAGGCAATCGATGGCGCAATCGAAGTCGTGGACAGCCACACCGTCAAACTGAAACTGCCCGCTTCGGACATCTCGCTGATCCCGGGCATGGCAGACTATCCAGCGGCCATCATTCACCCCGACACATCGACCGAAGACACATCCAGCCCAATCGGCACAGGCCCATACCTGCCCGAAGAGCTCGAAGTGGGCGTTAAGGCCGTTCTGGTGCGCAACGAAGACCACACATGGTGGAACGAAGGCAACGGTGCCTTTATGGACCGGATCGAGTACATCGACTACGGCACCGACCCGTCGGCCTTTGTGGCTGCGGCAGAAGCCGAAGAAATCGATATGACCTACTCGATCGAAGGCGAGTTCATCGACATCTTTGACACGCTTGACGGTTGGCGGAACAACGAAATCGTGACAGCGGCGACCATCGTGATCCGCCCCAACCAGTTGGCCGAAGTCGACGGCATGAAGCCTTACGCGGATGCACGCGTCCGTCAGGCGATCAGCATGGCCGTGGACAACTCGGTTCTGCTGGAACTGGGCTATGCCGGTCGCGGGGTTCCTGCCGAAAACCATCACGTTGGGCCGATGCACCCGGAATATGCCGAGCTGCCCGCCCGCAAGGTCGATCCCGAAGCCGCACGCGCGCTGATGGAAGAAGCCGGCATGATGGATTTCGAGCACGAGCTGTTCTCGATCGACGATGCATGGCGCAAGGACACCACCGATGCGGTGGCCGCCCAGCTGCGGGATGCAGGCTTTAACGTCAAGCGGACAATCCTGCCCGGTTCGACGTTCTGGAACGATTGGGTCAAGTATCCGTTCAGCTCCACCAACTGGAACCACCGCCCGCTCGGCGTCCAGATCTGGGCGCTGGCCTACCGCTCAGGCGAAGCGTGGAACGAATTCGGCTATGCAAACCCCGAGTTCGATGCGGTTCTGGAAAAAGCACTGGCCACAGCCGACCTCGAGGCGCGCCGCGCCTTGATGGCTGAAGGTGAGGCGATCCTGCAGAACGACGGCGTGACGATCCAGCCGTACTGGCGCTCGCTCTACAACCACACCAAAGAAGGTCTGGTGGGCGGCGAACACCACATTTCGTTCGAAATTCGCCCCGAGCAAATCGCCTGGACCTGATCCAGACGACTGCGCGAACATGATCGGGGCCGCCTCTCTGGGGCGGCCCCTTTTTTATGGAGAGGTCACAAATCATGAGGGACAGACCATGGAAAGCACAATCCTAGCCGCTCAGGCCCTGGCCACATCCCTGATCGCCGCCTGGCTGACGCTGGGCGTGCGCGACAACATCCTCTACCCGTCCGTCAACGAGACCTACACCGCCGAAGTGATGGAGATGACGCGGCTGAAGGCCGAATATCCCGACGCCTACGCTCCGCTTGCACACCGGGCCATCACCGACCGACGGCTTCAGCAACTGGCCTTCCGTCTGGTCGTGGGAACCGAACTTCTCGCCGCGGTGGTTCTTTGGATCGGAACGGTGGCGCTTGTCATGGGGATCGCAGGCACCGGGAGCGTCGAAACCGCGCGCAGCATCGCAACTGTCGGAACGATGCTGTTTACGGCCGTCTGGGCCGGGTTCCTGATCGTGGGCAATCATTTTTGCTACTGGTTCTGCCACGAAGGGGCGCAGAACACCCACTACCAGATGACGCTGTGGGGAATTGGCACGCTGGTCGTACTGATGCAGGGCTAGATCGGGGCCGCACCGGGCAAGGGACAGCGGTTCAGATCAAACCGATCTTGTCGGGCGGAAAGTGGAGCAACGCAACGGCGGCGTCTGCATCCCGACCCAGCATCGGCCCGACCAGATCATGCAGACGGATCACGAGATCAGAACCCTCCAGCTCTTGCCGCGTGCGTTTGGCAAAATGGGCCTCTTCAAGGATCAAATCCTCGATCAGCGGATCAATCACAGCCCCGCCGCCACCGGGATATCTATAGTACCCCCAACCGCCTTTCTTGCCCAGCCGACCTTCCACAACCATTCGGGCAAGTATGGGCGCAGGCGTCGAACCGGAGCGGCCCGACAACACCACGTCCAGACCGACAAGGTCCTGCGCCTCAAAGGGCCCAAGGCCATAGCCCCACGCCACGAGCGCCGCGTCCAACTCCCAAGGGTTCGTGTGATCCATCAGCATCTGCTCGCACGCCTGCCAGAACGCGTCCTGCAGGGGGGCAACAGGGGCGCTCATGACTGCCCGATACGGTCCAGAAACTGGTTGGTCGCAATGGTCGCAAGCAACTCGTTCACCGAGGTCTGCACCGGCTTATTGCTGGTATCCACCTGCGCATGTGCGCGCTCGTACAACGGCGCACGGATGGTCAGAAACGTCTTGAGCTGATCCATCGCTTCGGGATTGCCTTCCATCGGACGCAGATCGCCCTGTGCACGCACGCGCGTCATGTGTTCAGCAGGGCTGGTTCGGATCCACACGGTGTGAAAACGCTCCAGAACCTGCTCATATGTCGCCGTCTGTGCAACGATCCCCCCGGCCACAGCAAGGATCAGCTTGTCATGGTGTTCAACCACGCGGGCCAGCGCCTTTGCCTCCATCGCGCGATACCGGTCCTGCCCATAAAGGGCCATCACCTCGCCCAACGGCATGCCGGCATCCGCCTCGATTTCATCGGTCAGCTCGACAAAGGGGATCTTCAGCTTGTCTGCCGCCATACGCCCAAGGGTCGATTTTCCGGCGCCGCGCAACCCGACAAGACAAATGCGCTGGGCGCGCAGTGTCTGCGGGTTTTCCGGAGCAAGCAGTGCCCGCACGCGACCCTGCACAGACACCGGCGCCTGCTCATACAGTTGTGCAACGCGCACGACATCCTCGCTGAACGGTGCGCCCTCCGACAACAGGTCCTCGATCTTCACGTTCAGCGCCGTCGCCACCCGGTGCAGCAGCAAAACGGAGATGTTCCCCTCGCCCGCTTCAAGCTGCGCCAGATAGCGCGGGGAAACGCCCGAGCGTTCGGACAATTCGCGCCGGGGCAGCCCCAACTGCACCCTTGCCGCACGCACGCGTTCAGCCAGACGACTGATCAGCGGGACAGAGGCACAGGGGATCGGTTTGGGTGATGACATATACGAATTTCCGGCGATTTCAGTAAGTTCTAGCCCAGCCCAAAACCGCTTCAAGGGGTGTGAGGGCTGCGCAAGAGGGGTGCGATGATATCGCGCAGGTCCGGCGGGGCCGGTTGGCTCTTGAACTGATCTGCGATGATGAAAACGCAGGTGAACGTGCCCTCAAAACACAGAACATCCGACTGTCGCCCCAGCATCGAAAAGGTGATTGATGATGTTCCCAGACGACTGGGCCACACTTCGCACATCAAACGGTGACGGGGCGTGACCGGAGCGCGAAAGTCCATGCTGAGATGGACAAAGGGCGTGCCGATGTTGCGATCCAGTTCCAGCTGATACCAGCCATCACCGCCTGTGTGGGCCTCCCACCACGCGTTGATGGCATCCAGCGCAAACCATGGCAGTCTCCCGGTATAGGCAATGCCTGCCGGATCGCAGTCGCCCCATGCAACGCGCACCTCGTGAACGAACGGGTTCTGCGTGTCAGTGTCGGGCTGTTCAGGCAGCTTTGGCAGCCTCCAGTTGCTCCATGATGCCGTTCACCCATGGCAAGGCCACGTCTTCGGGCATGTCAAACCCGGAGGCGTCATGCAGGCCCCGCTCGCCCACCATCTCGGCCTTGGCGTCCAGCAACATCTGAGACAGCTTGAGCGACCCGTGATTGAACGTTTCCGAAAACACCTGATCGCCCAGACCAAAGATGGCAAAGCGCACGCCGCTCAGGTCCGGTTTCTGACCCTGCATGGCCTCTTCAAAGGGCAGTGCGGTCGACGGCAAATCGCCGTTGCCATAGGTGGACGTCACAAAGATGTAAAACGTGTCCTTGGCCAACGTGGCGGGGTCCACGTCTGCAAGGCTCAGGATATGGCAGTCATAATCCGCCCCCAGCTCCGCCTCAATATCCTCACACAGCATCTCCGAATTGCCGGTCTCAGACCCGTAGTACAGTCCAATCTTCATCACATTTCCCTTCGTTCAGTGCCGCGTGACAGGGGCCGCGCCCTGCCGGTACTGGCGACACATCGCATCCTGCTCGTCCCGCGTTAACATCATGTAGAGCGCCAGACACATTCCGGTACACCCATCGCATTCCAACGCACAAAAGGCTCTGGACGGGCGGGCACTTTTAAACGTCGAACGGTCGATCTGCATTGCACTCTCTCCTAGGCCATGTGCAGTTTGACGTATTCAAAATCACCCGGTTTGTTGTCGATGCCCACGCGGGGCGGGGCGATCCAGCTTGCGTATTTCCCGGGCTCGAAACAGGGCTTCATCAGCGATTGAATGAATTCACCGTCCGCTTTTGTCGGCAACCACTCTGCCTCGCGCGCGGCCCACTCCTCGGACGTGACAAAGGTCCCTTCCGGCGTGATGGGCTGGTTGGCAAATACGCCGATCTTGCGATGGAAACCTTCGTGCGGCAGCTTCAGTTCAAACTCGATCCCTGTGCGCTGAATCTGCTTGTTCCAGCGGCGCAAACCGCCCGATGCGTCACGCACATAGTCATCGCGCAAGCGCATGTTGATCGCTGTCAGGGCGGGCACATCCTCGGTCACGATCTGGCCGTCCTTGATGCTCGCTACCTTGTAGGTATCGTTTTGCAACTTGTGATCATCTTCGATCCGCTGCTCAAGATAGCGGCCCTTGATGCCAGCGTTAAAGGCGTTGGCCGCATTGGTGCTGACCTCCTGGCCGAACAGGTCGAGGGACAAGGTGTAATGCAGGTTCAGCTTTTTCTGGATCGTGGGCAGGTCGATTACACCCAGCGCGCGGATCTTGTCGATGTCATAGGGATCCTCAATGCCATGGGCCTGCATCGCCTCGATCGTGGCCTGAATGGTGCGCCCGACCCCGGTTTCACCCACAAACATGTGGTGCGCTTCCTCGGTAAGCATGAAACGGCAAGTGCGGGACAGCGGGTCAAAGCCTGACTGCGCCAGCGACTCAAGCTGCATCTTGCCGTCCCGGTCCGTGAAATAGGTGAACATGAAGAAAGACAGCCAATCCGGCGTCTCTTCGTTGAAGGCACCCAGCATACGCGGAGCCTCGTCACTTCCGGATGAACGGACCAGCATGTCGTCCGCCTCTTCGCGCCCATCCTTGCCAAAGTACTTTTGCAGCAAATAGACCATCGCCCACAAATGCCGCCCCTCTTCGACATTGACCTGAAACAGGTTGCGCATGTCGTAAAGGCTGGGCGCCGTCAGGCCGAGAAAGCGCTGTTGTTCCACAGAGCCAGGTTCCGTATCCCCCTGGATCACGATCAGCCGTTTGAGCATGTTGCGGTACTCACCCGGCACTTCCTGCCAGGCAGGTTCGCCATAGTGCTCTCCCATCGGGATGCGGCGATCCTCAACGGCCGGAGCGAGCAGAACGCCCCAGCGATATTCCGGCATCTTCACATAGTCGAACTTGGCCCAGCCTTTCGGGTCCACACTGACAGCCGTGCGCAGGTAGACCATGCTCTCCTGAAAATTCTGCGGGATCAGGTCATTCCACCAGCTGATGTAACCGGGGTGCCATTTTTCCAATGCTTTCAATACCTTGCGATCCTCAGACAAGCCCACATTGTTGGGAATTCGTGAATCATAGCTGACGTTGACCAAATCCATCCTTCATCTCCTCTTTGGGCGGGGCGCAAAACAAAGCCATTTTGCGGTACAGATTTTCATTTCGAAAATCCGGTCCCTCACACACGTTTCATGTCAAAATTTCCGCGCACGCCAGTGCCATAACGTTGCAAGGCGCCGTCTTCACCAACCGCATTGGGGCGGTTGAATATCCAGTTCTGCCAGGCCGTCAGACGGCCGAAAATGCGGGTCTCCATCGTCTCGGGACCAGCAAAGCGCAGGTTTGCTTCCATGCCCGTCATTGCATCGGGGCTGAAACTCGCGCGCTCTTCGATGAAGATGCGGATTTCATCCTCCCAATCGATGTCATCCAGAATCATGGTGACCAGACCCAGATCATCCGCGTCCTCAGCTTCCAGAGGCTCACCCATACGGGCATGAATGTCATCCAAGCCACCCACGCCGTAAAACCGCGTCTGCAATCGGGTCAGGTCGTTGCCCATGGGAAAGGCGCCAAAGTTACCTTCACTGAGGGTGACCGTCGCAATAGGGCGATTGTCACCTTCAAAGGCGTCTTCCATCATGTAACTGCGATCCACGGCCCACAACAGTTCGGCCAGAACGCCTGCAAAGCAACTGCCATGCTCAACCAGCGCAACCATGGATCGAGAGGTCACATCGACCCGCTTCAACACCCGCTTCCAATAGGCCAGCACTTCTTTGGCAAGCCAGTGATCCGGATCGCCCAGCAACACGGCCTCATGCGCCAACACTTGTTCCGGATTCCCTTGGGTGCGGAACACAAGCAAGCCCAGCTCAATCTCGTTGAGGCGCAGATGCAGGATTGCATCGTCCAACTCGCGCGCAAGGCGCAGCAAATAGGCCTGATCGCCCTCAGCCTGAAACGCGGCCATGTCCGCCGGTGCTGGCGCATCCGGACCGCTGAGTGTGATCGTCGCTGTGCGCCCGGCCCGGTCCACTGCCACGTCAAGGAGGGAATAGGCAACCGACCCATCTGCCCCCATGGATTTATCCAGCGGGCCCAAACGGATACCCTCCGCGACATCCAGCTTGGCCGACGCAGATGCAAATTCCCGCGCACGTGCGGCAACTACCTCATCGAATTTCGAATTCGGGATCGCCTCATCCACCAGCCGCCATTGCACCGCGCGTTTGCCCTTCACCCCTTCTTCGGTCGAGCAAAATACATCCGCAAGATCGCGCCGCACACGGCGCTTGTCGGTCACACGGGTCAACCCGCCGGTACCCGGCAAAACGGCCAGCAAAGGCACCTCGGGCAATGCGACTGATGACGATGAATCATCGGTCAGCATGATGTGATTGCACGCCAACGCCAGCTCGTATCCCCCGCCTGCACAGGCCCCTTTGACAGCAGCGATATATTTCTGACCACTGTCCGCTTCTGCTGCCTCGTAGGTGTTACGTGTCTCATTGGTGAATTTGCAAAAATTGACTTTGTGAGCGTGGGCCGCGCCACCCAGCATGCGGATGTTTGCGCCCGCACAGAACACCTTGTCCTTGGCGGATTGCATCACGACGACCTTGACCTCCGGATGCTCGAACCGCATCCGCTGCACCACGTCGGCCAACTCAATGTCCACACCCAGATCGTAAGAATTCAGCTTCAGTTGATAACCATCAAACAATCCGCCATCCTCGTCCACATCCATGAACAGATTGGCCACCGGTCCGTCATACGCGACACGCCAGTGGCGGTACTTCGAAGGATCGGTCTGAAAGTCGATGATGTGTGACATTGACTGGGGCGACTCTTTGTTCCGCGATTTCGGCACTATGGTACAACACATAAAATCCAAAGGGCACTCAGCCAGCAAAAGCCGACGGAATTTATGCATTTTCTTGCAATTCAGGTCAACTCTGGTGTCGCGAGGTCTGATGTCTCAAACGCCTGCAACCGTGCGCAAAAGGCCGCCACTTCCGCGGTGACTTTTTGGGTGTGTTCTACATGCGGTGCGTGTCCGCATCCCTCCAGAATCAGCGTTTCGACGGGGGCATAGGCGCGCTCTTCCACTTCACGCACTTGCGCCAGTGTCCCATAGGGGTCTGCCGTGCCCTGAATGACCAGAGACGGCACACGCCAGTGATCAATCGCGTCAGCCACGTTCCAATCAGCAAAACCCGGATCCGTCCACGCGTCATGCCAACCGTAAAAGGCAACATCAGGATGATCGTGATGGCGGGCAAGTTTTTCCTTCAGGTCTCCGTTTGCATAGGCTTCCTCGGCACTGCGAATGGCCGCCAAGCCCTCTGGTTCGGCAAAGAAATGGGGCGCCATCAGGATCAGACCGCGCACGCGCATATCAGACACGGACCCCGCGTAAATTCCCGCAATCGTGGCACCGTCCGAATGGCCAAGAAGCACGCAGTTGCGCACGCCCGCCGCATCCAGAACAGAACGCAAGGTGTCCGTCGCCTCAAGCGTCATGTAGTCGAGCGGCCGCGGCAGGTTCACGGGAGTGGAACGCCCATACCCGGCACGCGAATAGGCCAGCACACCCATGCCTGTCTGCTCTGCCAGCGCCTCCGGCCAATCGCGCCAAAGCCCAAGCGATCCCAACCCTTCATGCAGCAGAACCAGCGTTGGCGCTGCGGCCGGGGACGGGCCCCAGCACGCGTACTCTAGCGTATGTTCTTCGACCTGAAGCATCCCGCCCCCCCAGTCCATCAGACGCCCTCCCGCAACTTGAATCGTTGAATTTTGCCGGTCGCCGTCTTTGGCAGGCTCTCCACGCATTCAATCCAACGTGGATACTTCCACTTTCCAATCCGCTCTTTCACGTGATCCTTCAGCAACTGTTCCAGGTTGTCGGGCCGCTCACCCTTCATCACGACAAATGCCTTGGGCTTGTCCAGATCTTCCTCATCCCGGGCTGCAACAACAGCGCACTCAAGTACGGTCGGGTGACTGGCTATCGCCTGCTCCACCTCGAACGGGCTGACCCAGATGCCGGAGACCTTGAACATATCGTCTGTCCGCCCACAATAGATGTAACGCCCATCCTGCCGACGTTCGTATTTGTCACCTGTTCGTGTCCATACACCTTCGAATGTTCTGCGTGTTTTGTCTCGCTTGTTCCAATAGCCAGCCGCAGCAGAAGCGCCATTCACCAACAGTTCGCCCACTTCGCCGACACCAACCTCCGCTCCCTTTTCATCGACAAGGCGCATGTCATAGCCGGGCACCGGAACGCCGGAGGTGCCATAGACCACATCACCCGGTGCGTTGCTCAGGAAAATATGCAGCATCTCGGTCGATCCGACACCGTCCAGAATATCGACACCCGTCAGCGCCCGCCATTTTGTTCCCACGGATTCCGGCAAAGCTTCTCCAGCCGAAATGCAAACCCGCAGCGGGGTGTCCGGCACGCCTTCCCTCTCCATTTGCGCAACCATTGCCGCGTAAAGCGTTGGAACCCCGCAGAAAACTGT
Source organism: Pseudomonadota bacterium (assembly GCA_038529225.1). GTDB lineage: Bacteria > Pseudomonadota > Alphaproteobacteria > Rhodobacterales > Rhodobacteraceae > Tateyamaria. The sequence continues at coordinate 12,474 of JBCBDZ010000082.1, forward strand.
GGGCTTTTCTGTCTCGATGATCTCGACCATACCGTCGGGCGTTGGGCGCCCACCAAAGATAACGGTGGTTGCACCAACCGACATCGGAAACGTCATCGAGTTGCCCAGACCATAGGCAAAAAAGAACTTGGCGGCGGAAAACACCACATCATCCTCGCGCATCCCCAAAACCTGCGCGCCGTAGGTATCCGCCGTTGCACGCAACGCGGAATGAACGTGATGCACGCCCTTCGGCTGACCCGTAGACCCGGATGAATAAAGCCAGAATGCCGTCTCATCATCACTCGCGTCAAAAGCGGGACGTGGTGATTGCCCCAAGGACATAAGCGCGCCATACGTTATCGTATTGATCTGCTCTGCCCCGATCACAACAACACTGCGCAAATATGGGTTGTCGGCCAACACAGGTGCCACGACCTCGTACAACGTGTCAGACACAACCAGCATGGTCGCACGACTGTCCCGCAAAATCGCATCGTAAACCGGCGTCGCGAGCAGTGTGTTGAGTGGCACCGGGATAATCCCGGCCTTGACGGCACCCCAGAACAGGATCGGGAACTCGATCTGGTCCAGCACAAGCATCGCCATGCGCTCTTCGCGCGCCACGCCTTGCGCCAAAAGCGCCGCCGCAGCCCGTCCCGACGCGTCCGCCAGTTCCCCGTAAGTCAACGTGCGCCCGGTCCCGGCCTCACGAAAAGCGACCTTGTTGGAACGCCCCTCATCCACGTGACGGTCCACGAAATAACTGGCTGCGTTGCTCATGCGACCCCTCCCAAAGACGCTTGAATGTTGCGCTATCCTGCGCCCTGCGTCACCTCGCCGCAACAAAGGTAAAAGTGATGCGCATTTTACTGCAACCCAAGCAAGCGCGCCGCATTGTGTTTCAGGATGTCAGGTCGTACCGCATCCTTGATACCGATCCCCTCGAAATCGTTCAGCCACCGCTCGGGCGCGATCATCGGCCAGTCAGAGCCAAACAGCACCTTTTTCTGGAGGATCGAATTGCAATAGCGCACCAGAATGTCCGGAAAATAC